>CALCNS010000209.1 GCA_937897315.1 uncultured Bacillota bacterium | reverse complement strand
GGACAACGTTCTTTCTATTATAAAAATGCCACCATGAATGCTAAGACAGGCGAACTGATTTCTTTCTCTGCTTCGTATCCGTATTTGGAAGAGGTTTTGTATGATATTACGCTTTCCAACGAGACCGCGGAGACCACAGCGAGAGCTTTTCTACAAGATTATGCCACCACTCATTTTGCACAAACCGGATTGTTTGATAGCTATGTTCCGGTGAAAGCAGAACATAACTCCTCTGCTTATCAGTTTACCTTTTCCCATACTGCCAATGGATATTTCCTGCCGACCAACAGTATTACTGTCAGTGTAAACGCCCAAACCGGGGCCATTGATCATTTTTATACCTCTTGGACCGAAGGAGTAGAGTTTGATTCGGCAGAAGGGATCATTGCTGAGGCACAGGCCATCGATATTTATGCGGCTGCTCAAGACACAGAGTTACAATACTTGCAACTTCCCACCTCGGTAGACCCCGATTCTCCCTTATATGAACCTTTAAAGGCCTACGGTTATGGCTATATTTATGAGTATCGCTTGGCTTATCAATATGTCAACGATTCATATATTTACGGCATCGACGCTAAGACTGGTGAAATTTTGGAGAACAAGTATCAAAACACATACGAAACCTTACAGTATGAAGATATTTCCGGTCACTATGCCGAAATGCAAATTCGCACTCTTGCTGAATACGGAATTGGATTAAGCGGAAGCGAGTTTCTGCCCAATCAGGTGATCAGTCAACGAGAAATGCTCATTTACATTCTGTCTTCAAACAGCAATCGTGCCGAACTGGAAAAGAACGAAGAGTATTTGTATAACCAAGCTTATAGTATGAATATCCTTACCAAAGAAGAACGAGAACCTGAAGCAGCAGTGAGTAAGGCCGACTTAGTGAAGGCGATTCTCAACATGTCGGGTTATGGAAAAGTAGCGAAAATCCCCGGTATCTTTGTTGTTCGATTTGCCGATGCTGCAACCATTGCTGAAACCGATTATGGTTATGTCGCCATTGCACAGGGTTTAAAACTCATCTATGGTGATTTACAAGGCAACTTTAACCCACAACAAAATGCCACCCGCGCTATGACTGCCCTTGTCTTTTACAACTTCCTCAACCGTTAATCCATATTTACCACTAGGGTAAGCGTTTTTGTTGTGAAAACGCGAGACGCCCCGAGGTGTTAAAAAAGCTTGACGTGGGCGTCATTTTGCGATATGATGTTTTCGCAATCGATTACAATGTCTTCAGGGCGGGGTGTGATTCCCCACCGGCGGTAAAGGGAGCAGGTCTCCACAAGTCCGCGAGCAGAATTTTTCTGTTGAACCGGTTCAATTCCGGTACCGACGGTATAGTCCGGATGGAAGAAGGCAAAGTCAGAATGATCTTTCGTCTCGTCATACGAGCCGGAGGTTTCATCTTCTTCGCTTTTATTCATCGCTGCTTGGACATTGTTCCGAGCAGCGATTTTTATGTAGAAAGAGGATGGATTTATGAAAACCGGTTCTTTAAAGTGGATGGTCCGCACGGCCTTGTTGGCTGCTTTGTCTTTGGTATTAATGTACATTGAAACACCGCCCTTGTTTGGTACGCCCTTTTTAAAACTCGATTTAGCCGATGTACCGGCAGCATTATCGGGTTTGGCGTTTGGACCTTTGAGCGGTGTTATGGTCGTTTTGATTAAAAACCTGGTGCATTTGCTCTTTACCGACAGCGCCGGCATTGGTCAGCTAGCCAATTTCCTGTATGGTAGCATTTTAGTACTTTCGATTTCCTTATCTTCCAAGATTAAGCTGGTCAAACACACCACCATCAACCTGCTGGTCACAGGTGCCATCGGCACTGTCATTATGACCATTGCAGCCTACTTCATCAACTTACATGTAATTTTCCCTATGTATACACTTTTCATGCCCATGGAAGCCCTTATTGCTTTCTTACCGGCAGTTATTGCATTTAACCTCACCAAGGGTGCTGTGGTGACCGCTCTTTCCGCCCTTCTCTTCTGGCGTATCAAAGATTTTCTGGTGCAATGATCCCATAGAAAAATGCTGCTTCGCTTAGGTTGCGAAGCAGCATTTTTTTATTGCAAAATCCTCTGTAATATTTGAACAGCGTTAGAAGCTGCTCCTTTTCGCACATTGTCTGCTACACACCATAAGTGCAGACCATTTTCCTGTGAAACATCACGGCGTATACGCCCCACATACACCGAGTCACTACCTGCCGCTGCCAGAGGCGTGGGGTACATCGCCCGGTTGGGCTCGTCCATTACAATGATTCCCGGGGAATTACGCAACAACTCCCTGACTTCTTCCACCTCAAATGCTTTCTCGGTACAAAGATTTATTTCCACACAATGCCCGTATCGTACTGGGACTCGCACAGTAGTTGCCGTCACCTTCAACTCCGGCATTTCCAGAATCTTACGTGTTTCGTCTATCATCTTTTGCTCTTCTTTGGTGTAGCCCGTCTCTAAAAACGAATCAATATGTGGTAACACGTTAAAAGCAATGTCATGTGGATAGAATTTGGGCTCTTCACCATGCAAACCACGCTCTAAGTCTTCCAAACCGGCTTTCCCCGACCCAGAGACAGCCTGATACGTAGCATATGCCACCCTCTTCAAACCATATTTCCGTAGAGGTGCTAAAGCTACCACGCTCTGAATGGTAGAGCAATTCGGGTTAGCGATAATTCCATGATAATCCTTCAATGTGTGCGCATTGACTTCGGGAACCACCAAAGGGATGTGTGGCTCCATGCGAAAAGCTCGAGAATTATCGATGACCGTAGACCCCGTAGCAGCTGCAATGGGAGCAAACTCCTGAGCAAAATTTGCTTCCAAAGCAAACAACGCCACGTCGATACTACCATCGAAAACATCTTTCTTCAGTTCTTCTACCACAATGCTCTGGTGTCCCACTCGAATTTTCTGGCCTGCCGATTGTGCCGAAGCAAAAAGGCGCAGCGAAGTATAGGGTATCGCATACTCCTGTAATACTTGTATCATCGCTTGACCTACCAGACCGGTAGCTCCCATGACCGCTAAACGTTTTTTTTGCATACTTCTACCTCACTTTCTCTTCTCGTGTAAGACAATCGTGCCGTCAGCGGAAGGATTATTGGTATTCTTAATAACAATGGGAATTCCTACTTCCATAAGTGGTGAAATAGCATCCGGATGATAGACCTGAGCTCCACCTTTCGCCATTTTTAATAACTCTTCATAAGTCATTCGGGCAATTTTCTTGGCATCTTTCGATTTCGCCGGGTCTGCGGTCATCACGCCATCGACATCGGTCCAGTTTTCGTAAACATCACAATTTAAAGCGCTGGCGATGATGGACCCTGTAATATCGGATCCACCCCGCTCAAATGTTTTAATCTTTCCACAAGCATCCACCCCATAAAATCCAGGTACTACCACTTTCTTAGCGACTGCTAAACGCTCCCTTATGGCATCATAGGTATTATGCTTATCCAACTTCCCCTCTGATGTAAAGAAAATGAGCTCCTTGGCATCGATGAATTCGTAGTCCAAATACTCTGCCATGATTTGTGCATTGATGTATTCTCCACGAGAAATAATCTCATCTCGTTCCGTTTGATCCAGCAGCCAGGCCATCACTTCGTCAATTTTTTGCTTCACTTGAAAGTCTAAGAACAAGTCGGATGCAATTTCGTGAAAGCGATTGGCGGTGATTTGCAGAACCTGATCCCGTTGCAAGCATAGAATTTCGTATTCTTCTTCACTGAGCTCTACTCTACTCAGCTCTTTTTGCAACTCGTAGAATTCTAGTAGTAAATCCGTAACCTTGTTATCTTCTTCAAATCGTTTTCCCGGAGCTGAGACGACAATGATGTTACGATCTTCTGCCGACAACACAATTTCGCGCACTTTACTAAACTGCTTTGCAGAAGCCAAGGACGTCCCACCAAATTTAGCTACTTTTTTACGAGCTAACAAGCTTAAATCGTAGGGTGTCTCCTGATACACACAGTAATTGAGCCAATTCGAGTAAAACAAATTCGCCGCCATCCTCCAACGCACGCGAATCCCTTTGGAGGGGTCGTCTTCCACGAAGTAGTTCACCGGCAAATGCGGTTCTAAGCCTTTTAATTGATCGCGTTGATACTCACGCAACAAGGTGCCTTCATCATACTCCCAATGCCCTGCAATAAAAATCAAGCGATTGTCTTTGGTCGTAACAATATTCACACCGGTATCGGGGCGATCGGCCCAGATGGTTAAATCCGGTATTTTTTCCACATCTTCACGCAAAATAGTCGCACAGCGCGACTGAGGGGCCCAAAAAGTATCGTCAAATCCTTTAAACAAAACACCTTTTTGCAAAACCGGATATTCATAGACACCGAACAATTTCTCATCCAAGTTCCTTTTCTCAATGCCATAGTAATGATACATCGCTGCTTGCGCTGCCCAACAAATAAAGATTGTAGAGTAGACGTTGCGCTGAGCAAAATCTAAAATTTCACGCAACTCATTCCAATACAAAACTTCTTCATAATGCAACCGTTCCACCGGCGCGCCTGTTACAATCATGGCATCGTAACGTTGATCTTTTATGTCCTCAAAGGTTTTATAGAAACGATTCAAATACGATTCGTCGGTGTGCTTACTGTGGTAACTCTGGGTGCGTATCAAATCAAACCGAACCTGCAAAGCTGTGTTCGAAAGCATGCGCAACAGCTGCAACTCGGTTTCTTCTTTATTGGGCATTAAGTTTACAATAGCCACATGAATCGGACGAATATCCTGATGCACAGCGCGTTGCTCGCTCATGGTGAAGATATTCTCCTGTTCTAATATGGCTTTCACAGGTAAATCCCGCGGTAGAATAATGGGCATTTCTTCCTCCTATGTATGTAGAGCTTGTTCCAGATCCTTTAGGATATCTGTCACATTCTCTATACCTACAGATAACCGGATCATATTCTCCAGAATACCGGCTTTTTTCTGAGCTTCGACCGATAATTGCCTGTGCGTCATGGAAGCAGGGTGTAGTACATGAGTTCTTAAATCGCCGACATGCACAACCAAAGAAGCTAGTTGAAGTTTGTTAATAAATTCTTTACTGACCTGCCAATTTCCTTTGATTCCAAAAGAGATGATACCAGATCCTCCCAGAGGCAGGTACTTTTGAGCCAGTTCATAGGTCGACGATTCTGGCAAAAGAGGATACCTCACCCACTCGACTTGTGGATTCTTTTGTAGAGCTTTCGCTATGGCAAGTGCATTTTCTGAGTGACGTTGCATACGCAAATGCAATGTTTCGGTGCCAAGGTTGATTAGAAAAGCGTTAAACGGGCTCAATGTGGTGCCAAAATCCCGCAGAAACACTGCTCGGGCTTTCACGGCAAAGGCTTTTGATCCAAACGCTTTTGTATAAGACAAACCATGGTAGTTGGGGTCTTCTTCTGTCAAATGGGGGAACTTTCCATTTCCCCAATTGAACCGCCCACTATCGACAATAAAACCTCCCAAGCTGGTTGCGTGCCCGTCGAGATATTTTGTAGCAGAATGTATGACGATATCGGCTCCGTGCTCGATAGGTCGACACAAATAAGGGGTCGCAAATGTATTATCTACGAATAAAGGGACACCGGCTTCATGTGCCAATGAAGCCGCACGTTGAATGTCGAGCACTTCTACGCCGGGATTTCCAATGGTTTCACCAAACAACAACTTAGTGTTCGGTCTAAAAGCCCTTCGAACTTCCTCGTCGTCTGCGGTGAGAGGGATTAGTGTGGTCTCTATGCCAAACTTTTTTAAAGTGGAAGTCAACAAGGTATAGGTTCCTCCATACAGATTATGGAAAGCCAATATATGCTCCCCCTGATTGCAAATGGTTAAAATCGCCAAAAGGGTGGCAGCTTGACCAGATGAGGTCGCAACGGCCGCTACCCCACCTTCCATGATAGCCAGCTTTTTTTCCAAAACCTCTACTGTAGGATTGGAAATTCGGCTGTACATATGCCCCTCTTTGCTCAAATCGAATAACGCAGCAACCTCGTCTGCATTTTCATATTTATAAGTTGTTGACTGAACAATGGGCATGATACGCGGTTCCCCGTTCTTTGGTGTGTAACCGGCATGGATACATAGAGTTTCTGGACTGTAATGGTTCATCGATATTTCCTCCTTCTTTTCTTAAATATAAAAAAACGTCCTTTCGAAAAATCGAAAGGACGAATATCTCGTGGTACCACCTTACTTTACCTCTGTTACAAAGGTCTCTGACGGGTACAAACATACCCTGTGACGCTAACGTGTCCACACGTGGCAACTTGAACCTTGCGGGTCGGCTGCCCCCTTCTGCAGGCCATGTTCGCCATCTTATTCTCCCGTCTCTTTTCACCAACCGAGACTCTCTGTGGGGTTTTTCCGACGACTACTCTTCTGCTCATTAGGTTTCATCTTCATTTGTCATAATATAACCGAAGTGCGACCCTTCGTCAACCCCTTTTTGAAAAAATCATCGATTTCGTATCCATAGCCGTGCGTATATATATTTCTCATTCATCGGAGTTCACTTTCAGCATGCGGTAGCCAATACCCACATGAGTATGAATCAGTTCACTCTCCAACATAGGTTCCAGTTTTTTTCTCAAGGTCGCAATATAAACTCTAAGGGCAGGGGTGTCACCTGGCAAGGTGTTATCCCAGATTTCTTTTAAAAAGTAATTATGTGTCAACACTTTCCCAAAATTTCGCGATAACAAGCTGAGTATTCTATATTCAATCGGCGAAACATGAATCTCCACGTCGCCAACAAATACACAGCCTGCCGCATAATCAATTTTCAATTCTCCATTTTGAAAGATTTGTTGGTTTTGCTCCATATTCTCCGTAGCTTGGGCTCTTCTCAATGCCACCCGTAGTCTTGCCAATAATTCTCCAACACTAAAGGGTTTCGTCAAATAATCATCTGCTCCTGCATCAAGAGCGTTTATTTTATCTGTATCTTCACTTCGAGAGCTGACTATAATGATGGGTACATTAGACCACGAGCGGGTCTTTTTAATAAAATCCACCCCATCCATATCTGGCAACCCTAAATCCAAAATGATCATCTCGGGATGATAGGATAACGATAGCATCACGGCTTCTGAACCCTTGTCTGCTGCTTTATATCGGTATCCATGAGTCTCTAGTGTTAGAGTGATAAGATTGCGAACTGGTCTATCATCTTCAATCACCAAAACCAATGGTTTATTCATTTGCTTTCACTTCCTCGGCTTTCAATGAAAAGGTAAAACAAGTGCCCTGTGGTTCATAATCGGAGACCCAAATATCACCACCATGGGCAGAAACAATGGCTTTGCACAGGGCTAACCCCAATCCTAATCCTCTTCGAGTATCGCTTCGATAATTACTTCCCACAAAATACATTTCAAATAAACGAGATTTCTGTTCTGCAGGAATACCGGGACCCGTATCACAAACAGTTATTAGTACACAATCCAAACTGCGTTTTGCACTGATCTTGATCTTTGATCCATGGGGCGTGTATTTCACAGCATTATCTACTAAATTGACCAAAACCTGAACAATGAGAGATGCTTCCATGCGTGCCATGAGGAACTCTTCTACATGTTCAACCATGAGAATATGGTTTTGTGCTCTTCTGGCAGAATGTGAGATGGCTTCCTCTATCACGTCCACTACGAATTCTGGTTTTAAGTTTAAACTGACCGATTTGTTATCCATACGTGTGATAGCTAGCAGGTTTTCAACCAAACGAATTAACCAAGAGGAGTCCTCGTAAATATCACTAAACAATTGCGTGCGTTGCTGATTGTCCAGCATTTCGTATTGGTTTGTTAAAAGTTCAGCATTACCGGAGATACTTGTGAGTGGTGTACGCAAATCGTGGGAAATAGCTCTTAGCAAATCAGCTCGAGTCTTCTCTCGTTGAGCTTCCGTTCTCAATCTTGCTTGAGTATCTCGTAATTGCTGTTTCTCTAATGCGACTCCACATTCGCCCAAAAGAGCTAACAGCAAACTTTTTTCAAAATTTCGAATGGGTTCGTTCGCATTTACTGCGATGCCTGCTACGGCGTGAACTTGATGTTGCCCGCGTATGGCTAAATACCAAAAATTCGATTGAGGGTGCGTTTTTGTGGATGCCCCGGCTTGCTCATTATGCTGAAAAACATATTCTGCCACATGTTTCTCATGTATGAAGAAGTTCTCCTCTTCTTCCTCTGCCAGTTCTTTTCGTGGATCATAGAAAACCGGATTCACCAGTTGCTCTTGCTTGACCGAATACAACACGACGGGATTTCCTGTTAATTTTAAAATCTGTGTAGCGGTCTCGTGTAATATTTCTGTTTCGGAGTCCGCATGCTGTAAGTTTCTACTTGCTGTCAACAATATTTCTGTACGGTATGCTTTTTGAGCATTGGATTTTGCCTCGGTTCGGCTACGTGCCGTTAAAGAGCTTGTCAAAAATGACGCCACAAACATCACAAAAAACGTGACCGGATACCCTTTGTCATTCGCGACAAAGGTAAATTTAGGTTCCGTAAACAAAAAATTAAAGATCATTACCCCAGCAATCGAAGCAATAAACCCATAGTAATACCCTTCCGTAAAGTAAGCTACGAACATAACCGATACAATATAAACGGTTATGATATTGACATCGGTAAATCCCAGCCACTCTAAACACAAACCTAAAAACGTAGCTGCAAACAAAATCATCATGGCAAATCCAAAGTCGCGGGCGGACCATTTATTCATTTTGGGACGATCTACATAGCTCAGTGTCGGTTCGGAAGAAGGAATCATGTACATCTCAATATCAGGGAGCATAAGAATCAGTTGTTGTGATATATCCTTCTGAAAGAACCAGAAACCGTGTTCATTAGGCCTTCCAATCACCAACTTCGTAGCATGACAAACCCGAGCATATTGTGCAATTAGCATTGCAATGTCTTCTCCAACCAAATTGATGTATGTGGCCCCGCCTTTTACCGCGGCTTTTCTATTCATCTCTAACTGAAGTCTTTCTTGATCTGAAGTATAACGATAGTCATTGGCCTCAACATAAAGAGCGATTAGTTCCGCATGATAAGCTTCTGCCATTTTTATCGCAGATTGAATCACCGTCTGATTAGAAGGAGACGAGGACAAACACACCAAAATACATTCCCTTATGGTATTCATCCAATCCCCTCCTTTTCTAACATGTTCTTGACCGTAATACCTGTAGTATATCACTTTCTCTAGCTTTATTCACTGACTTCATGCCTTTTCTTTAAATAATTCGCCCCAATCAGAGCAATACCGCTAAATACTCCACCTATGATCCAAATGTACTCTGGAAACTCCCTTTCTTGTGGATAACCAAGACTCGTGCGTTCCAAATATGAAACATGAAGATCCAAATCTCCTCCATGATTTTGGCAAGCACGATGTAGGATCCCTTTTACAGAAATGATATCTCCTGTATAGAGATAACGACCAAGCGCCAAATCTTCGGGAAGTAACTGAATGGGTACATAAACTGCAATAGCATTCACCCCATCTGACACACTTAGCCATGCCTGTTCTCCTCTGAAAAGAACATCTCCAATCACTTCTCCCTGATAAATAACCTCTGTTTGGTTCAATGATTTGGCTTGTTCAATGAGTTCAATACTAGTATACGTGGGCAGTGTCCCTGCTTTTACCACATTGGAGCATAAAAGAGACAGGATGAGTACGAGTGGAATCTTCTTCATTTCTTAAGCCCACCTTTCAGAATAAACGCAATTAATGCAAAGATGGACATGAATTCCAAGCGACCAAGCCACATCATAATGATATAAGTAATCTTTAAGAGTAATGGCATGGAGGTAGAGGTTACTCCAATGGATAAACCAACGTTTCCGGTTACCGAAGCAGACTCGAAAGCGGCCATCGTCAACGGATAGCCAAACAACAGAGTAATTAAGGTTCCAACCGTGAAGGTCACCAGGTATGCTGTTACAATAAGAAAGGAACTTCGTATAAGGGAATCAGACAAAATCATCTCTTTTATATGATGTATACGGTATTCAACAATGCGAGATTCCGGCAAAAGCAGTTTCTTGACTTCGGTTTTAAAGGTCTCAAAGATGACTCCAATACGTAATGCTTTAAAACCTCCGGCAGTGGAACAAGCGCTCCCCCCCAGGAGCATAGCTATGGTCATTGCAACCAGGGCGATATCCCCCCACTCATAATAGAATTGCTTTGCATATACCGTCATGAAGCCTGTAGTAGTTTGCCCTGAGATTAAATGAAAGAGTCCTTTCCTAAGGAAAGCAAGTAAATCTGGGTATACATTGTTTTTCATTAAGCCAACTGTCACTAAACTCGATAAGATTATAAAACTTATGGTAAAAGTGATGGTCTCAATATTCTTACGAATCTCAGATACTCTACCGGACAAAACTGCATGATGTAAAGCAAAATTCAAAGACCCGATTACAAAAAAAACAACTGCACACAATTCAAACAAACTACTGTGATAATACAGAATATTCTGACTCATAGGAGCAAATCCACCGGTACTCCATGCAGACATATACACCCACATCCCATGTAAAAAAGCTCTATCCCAAGCGAGTCCCGCAGATCTTGCAGCAAAGGTCATCACAACTGTACCAATTATCAAATAAAATATACTGATTTTCCAGATTTGCCTTGCCGTGCTCACTGCATTTGGAAACAACTTTTCATCCTTTCCTTCTCCTACATACATTTTGTATGCGTTGCTTTGGTCTTTTGTCAGGAAAGTCAGTGCCAGGACCACCATACCTTGCCCTCCGGTGAAAGTAAGGGTTTGCCTCCACATATTGATTCCGTTTGACAGGTGATCCATATCTTGAATTAAGCATAATCCAGTCGTTGTTAAGCCACTCATGACATCGAAACAGCTGTCAATAAACGATAAACACGAACCGGAGAAATAATAGGGTAGCGCGCAGAGCATAGTTCCCAACAGCCAAGCTCCCGCCGCAACGACAGTGCCCTCGCCAAAACTCAGTTTAGTAGACCGATATCGGTACCCTATGGCCATAAGGCCTTCTCCTACTAAAATCGTAAACGATGCGGTAGCCAAAAAAATGCTACTGATAAATCTTTCTTTGTAAATGAGCGAAACCACCAAAGGTACGAGTTGTAAGCAACCCAAAACCACAATAATAATGCCGATAAAATAGAGCATGGGATAAATACGCTTAACCGGTTTTTCAATTACCATGCAGAACACTCCTAATTTGCTGAGAGAATGTGTAAAAAATCACTGATTAGTTGTTCTTCTCCCCAAAGAATAATCTTATCTTCTTCTTGTAAAATCGTCTCTCCGCTAGGAATAATGGCCTGTGCCCGTCTAAGGATGGCAATAATGATAATCCCCTTCGGAATACCCAAGTCTTTTAATGGATGATGAATGAGCCAGGGAGCTTGACGAACTTGTACCTCTCGCAAACGCAAGGATGAGGAGTGCTCTCGAATTAGCTTGTTCACATCATTCCACTCCAGCTCTTGATTGATGACATTGGCTATGCTCTCTGTACTACTGATTACTGAGTCCACACCCAATTTCTCAAAAACCCTAATATTTTTGGGGTTCTTAACCCTTGCAATGGTTTTTTTCACGCCGAAATAGTCTTTCGCTAGTTGGCAAGCCACTAAATTGTTTTGATCATACCCCGTGACCGCAATTAACACATCAGCATGATGAATTCCTGCATCTCTTAGGCAATTTACCTCTGTTCCATCCCCTAAAAACACTTCGACCCATTTGGAATCCAGATTGGATACCAACCTCTCACAATGGGTTGGATTCTCTTCAATAATCATGATTTTGTGTTTACTGGCAATTAGCGTTTTACTTAAATAGAATCCAACATTTCCTCCACCAATAATCATAATTCTCATATAGAATTCTCCTTTTGTAACAAGGACGTGTAAAAATGATCCGCAGTTAATGCAATCGGGCAAATCATGTGTAGTCCCTTAGCACTTAAGACAGCCTGTCTTTCTGGGTGATTGGCTTGCATCATCACATGCGGGACATGATATAAGTGTTTGGCAATTTGAGAAATCATAATATTCATATTGTCCTCTGCGGTTACTGCTATGAGTGCATCTGCTCTTTCAATTCCGGCTTCTTTTAACACATCTTCATCAATAGGCATTCCATGAATCATTAAACAATTGCAACCCGTCTCAAGGTAATCAAAATTGCCCTTGTCACGGTCAATAACCACAACATTGTGTCCCGTATCGACGAACTTTTTCACCAATAAAGCTCCTACTTGAGTACAACCGGCAATAATAAGAAACATATTATCTCATCCTATTCTACAGCTTGCATTCCAATGTTAAGAAAGCGCAATGCTTGTGCTCGTTATATCTACCATAGTATTCCATATTCCATGATGATGGGGTGTAGGTTGGGTCTAAAGCATACGCTGCTCGAAAATGCTTCATTGCCAAAACATGGTTACCCTGATACTCGCAAACCAGCCCCATGAGGTTATGAGGAACGGCATCGTGCGGATTCTGAAACATAAGTGAGGATAGCAAAACCTCACACTCTTTAAATTCTTTATCTTGTATTAAGCGTTTTAGGGTGCAAATAAAGGTAAAGTACTTTTCTTCCATATGATTTCCCTCCTTTGGTTAACTTGATAGTAAGCCATTCGGTGTGAGTATGCCGTATAAAAATGCTCTCGCGTGTTAGTACAGCGTTAAAAAGAGCTGCAACTTTATGGATGCAGCCCTTTGCTTATGTCCTTTTACATGCAGTATTTTTGTTAAGTCAACTCTTTCAACGCTTTGCTGACTCGATCTGGTTTGTAATGATAAGTTTCTTTGATATAGGAGACGAGATCTTTGCCCTCTTCTTCCAATTGCATTAATGAGACATCCCCAACAATCTGGCCTTTACGAATTAAAACCGCCCGGCCAATGAACCCAGCCACTTCTTCGATTAAGTGAGTGGAAAAAAGCACGGTTTCGTGAGGTTCCAGAATTCCTAAAAGCACCTTGTAGAAGTCCTCACGATTAAAAATATCATTACCAGAAAAGGGTTCATCCATAAGGATATAATCTGCTCCTTGACTCAAAGCCATAATCACTTCGAATTGATTCTTTTGACCTGTAGAAAATTTCTTTAAAGCGGTTCCCATGGGTAATTCAAAGAACTCCATGAGCCCTTGAAAGCGTTTGTGCGAAAATTTGGGGAAATGCATTTGGTAAAAATCGCGATGTGCAGCTGGAGACAAGTTGGGGAAGAACGAGTGTTCTGAGGTGGCAAAGGACAGCTGAGCGATATTTTTCGTGGTTATGGGTTGTCCGTCCAGTGTGATAGAACCCTGATAATCGATAAAATTTAAAATGCTTTTCATAAGGGTGGTCTTACCTGCTCCGTTTTCACCGAACAGTCCCACAATTTCACCACGGGGCAGTTGCAGATTGATGTCGCGCAAAGCATAGGTTTCATCATAATACTTTTTAACCCTCTTCAATTCAATCATAAGATCACGCTCCAAAGATTCATACTCTGACCAGGTGGCCAGGCGGAGAGAGGGACCATGTAAGTATAGAATAAGAAATATATCGCTTTAGTCACCATAGATAGTAAGATTGCCGATAAAATGAAAATCACAGGTAACGCCCAACATCTAAAATGATATTCAAACCTCCTGGGCAATCGTAGCATCAGATAAATACTTTTTGTTTCTTTATTAAAGTACTGATAGCGCAGCCAAATATACCGAGCCATATGGAAGGGTAGAAATCTAATCATAAAAAAAGATTTCTTGATTAGGACTTCAAAAGGTGGCATATATGCACTAGGCGAAACAAGGTTCATGGCTGATTGGAATTCCCGGAAAAACCAAAAACTTATGAGAACAGCTACAACAAAATATCCTACTATCAGGTTTAACTCTTCTTTCCATTCATACCCGGGAGGGGAATAGCGTTCTAATCTATGCCACACTCTTTTCATCCCCTTTCTTTACATAGCTTACGGCTTTCACTGCCCAAAACCCAGACAAGAAAATCACCAGTAGATCGAAAAACCAAAACCTAATGTCAATGATAAAAACAATGATGGTAAGCAGCAATTGCGGACCATTAAGGTATGTACTAATTCCTCTTCGATTGGCTACTGGCTCTGTCGCCGATGTAATGCCCAAGCCAACTACCATTACCAGATTTCTAAACCAGCGCAATAGGTTATGGTAGGGTATGAGATTGTACAATAAGTGATTCGTAGAAAATCCTTGGAGTACCGATATTGGGCCGGATACTTGATAAGTGCTTGTTGTTACGTAATACCGCCCCAAGAACAAAAGAAAGGCGATTTCCGCAATCAATAAAAGCAAATAACACAGGGCATGATGTATTGCTTGCAAAAACCAAATTTGGCTCTCCGATAGTTGTAAACGCTTTAGAGTATAAAATTCTTTGTTGACTCTTCCACTACCAAATAAGGTTAAGATGTTCGTGATCCATAGAAGTGCAATCATGAAACCCATGAGAAAAGGCTTGTCTTTCAATAATTCTTCTAAACTGATGGACCAGCCATGTAGCAGGTCTACGTCTGTAAAGAACATCAACCCATCGATAAGACACATCGTCAAAAGTACAAGTAGAATCCGCCAGAATGAATTACGCACAATCAGGATGAACACCGAAAGATTCTTCTTCATGATTCCACCTCGTTCCAGAAGCGTTCAATTAGTCGTATTGCTTGTTCTTGAGTAACGCCCATTTGTCGCATAGTTCGAATCACATTACGGGTATCTCTTTCCAGCAGGTCACGGCGCACGAATTCTATCTTGTTTTCGTCCAAACACATGGTGGATGCTGCACCGGTTTGGGAGCGGATCAATCCTTCGTCTTCCAGCAATTTGTAAGCCTTTTGCACGGTATTTGGATTTACGCCAAGCAAGGAAGACAACAATCTCCTAGAGGGTAACTCATCGTCATGCAGAATTTTGCCTGCAACGATTCCACGTTTGATATAAAGAAGAATCTGCATATAAATGGGAGATCCATCTTCCATGACAAACGAATCAAATGAAATCATGCATATCCCCCTCCCTACAAGAGATGTTTCAGAAAAGCAAAGCAACTGTATTAATCTTATAACACAGTTCTTAAGTGTATTATAAGACCGATACAGTTGCTTGTCAAGTCGTTTGTGAAAATTATCCTTTGTGAAGCTGGGCCAATTGCCAGTAGTGTTTCGCATGCTCTAGCCGCTCTTGCAGAGAATCTTCGGACATGGTTTTGACCACTTTACCCGGAGTTCCCAGCACAACAGAAAATGGGGGTATGATGGTTCCCTTGGTAACAACCGCTCCAGCTCCAACGATGGATCCTTTGCCGATTACCGCGCCATCGAGGATGATCGCGCCCATACCGATGAGGCAATAGTCTTCTATGGTGCAGGCATGCAATATACATCCGTGTCCTACAGTGACAAAATCTCCGAGTAGGGTTGGGTGGCCGGAATCATTGTGCCCGGCACGGGGGCTTTCTTCATGGATGGTAGAGTTGTCCTGAATGTTGCTGAAGCGCCCGATGCGAACTGCGTTGACATCGGCACGTACCACGCAGTTATACCAAATACTTGCCCCTTCCTCTAGAACAATATCACCAATGAGCTTAGCACCTTCTGCTACAAAGGTGTTGAGGTGCGTTTGGGGGTGCTTCCCTTGGAAAGGAATCAGACGGGGCATGAATACATCCTCCTTATTTGAACCACGCGGGTATTTCTTTTTGGAAAGGTCTTATGGGGTAGCGACTTTCATGGTCTTTTAGTAGCACTTCGGCTTGGGTGGGATCTTGGATGTAGGCCTCCACCAACTCGACAGGCAGATTAGAACTGAATGGGCAAGTGGCGATGCAAATACCGCAATCGGTTCCCAAAGTCAGCCATTTGGCAAAGCATTGTTCTTGGTTGATCTGCCAGCGCTTCACCCCGTGGATTTCTTTGGGTTCACCGGCTGGGATGGCTTGTGCATGGCAGGTTTTGACACACTTTTCGCAGATTCGGCAAAAGGGTTCAACCTTGAAGGCGGAAGGGATGTCCGTGAGTAAGGGAAGATTGGTGGTGACAGCACCCAAACGAAGACGTGAGCCGTAGGTGGGGTTAATTAGCAAGCCATGCCGTCCAATATCACCCAAGCCGGCTGCTCGCGCGGCCAAGGGCATCACGGCTAAGTAATTGCCATCCATGTGATTACGGGCTTCGTAACCTAAACTCTTTATATAGTAAGTGAGTATGGAACCAATGACAGCCCCTTCCACATACCCTTTGGTGGATGCTAAGCTTTGGGTCAACCGAGGTGCCGTGTTAATGAGCTCACGGTCCATCTCCACGGCAAAGACAATGGTGAAGGGATGAGTTGGTGTTACGTGATCTCCATAATTTTCATCCCTGCGACCGCGATTACTGTAATAATACTCCGGATCTATCGGCGCGATGCCGCAGAGCACTGCACCATAATGAGTTGCTAATCCTTTGATGCGAGCCGTAAAGGTCTCGGCAGATGCTTCGGTTTTAACAAAAGCTATAGGTGGTCCTTCGACAAAGGATCGCAATTCACTCACAAACTGAAAGGTCGCATCAATGATGGGGCTGTTTATGGGGTCATACATGGTCTTCCCTGCTTCGGTCATACCAGGAAGCGCTCGTAAAGCATCGTCAAACTCCTTGTGTTCCGGATGCCTAGTATAGTATTCTTCATACGCCGCCGTACCGGGTTGACGGCTCATGCGGGAAAACATAATATCACGCTCATCGATTCGCATACAATCCCTCCTTTGCTTTCCCTTACTAATACCGTTCAACCGTTGCAAACTCCTGCTTTATTATTTACCACTTAGGGGACAGTCCCCTTACTGGCGAAAATTTACCACTTAGGGGACTGTCCCCTAAGTGGTAAATGGTAAGACAAGCTCCCCGGGTGGGGAGCTTGCTGGAGTTAACCAAGGATTTTCTTAAGATCGGCTTCCGGGGTGCTGATGGGGGTTACCTGGTAGTTTTCCACTAGGAAGTTGAGCACGTTGGGAGAGACAAAAGCGGGGAGAGTCGGTCCGAGATAAATATTCTTTAAGCCCAGGTACAGTAGGGTTAAGAGGATACAAACGGCTTTTTGCTCATACCATGACAATACCAGACTCAACGGCAATTCATTAACGCTACAATTGAATGCTTCCGCTAAGGCTACAGCTACTTTGATGGCACTGAAAGCGTCATTGCATTGCCCCATATCCATAATACGCGGTAAGCCACCAATGGTGCCTAGGTTGAGGTCATTGAAACGGAATTTCCCGCAGGCTAAGGTTAGAATCACCGTATCGGCAGGAGTTTGGGCAACAAAATCGGTGTAGTAGTTACGTCCCGGTTTGGCTCCATCGCATCCACCAACCAGGAAGAAATGCTTAATCGCACCGCTCTTTACAGCGTCGATGACGGTATCAGCGACAGACAAGACTGTGCCATGTCCAAACCCAGTGGTAACTGTATGGCCGCCATTAATTCCGGTGAGTGCTTTATCTTCAGCGTATCCACCCAGAGCGAGGGCCTTCTCAATGACGGGAGTGAAATCCTTGTTCTCTCCAATGTGTACCAACCCCGGATAACTGACTACCTCCGTTGTAAACACACGGTCGATGTAACTGGCTTTTGGAGGCATGAGGCAATTGGTGGTAAAGAGTACTGCACCAGGCATAGCGTCGAACTCTTTTTGTTGGTTCTGCCATGCGGTACCAAAGTTACCTTTTAGATGAGCATAAGCTTTCAACTTGGGATATGCATGAGCCGGCAACATCTCACCGTGAGTATAAATGTTAATGCCTTTGCCTTCCGTCTGCTCCAGGAGCATTTGTAAGTCTTTGAGATCATGGCCGGAAATGACAATGAACGGGCCTTTCTCAATTGTCAACGGCACTGTGGTAGGAACCGGTGTTCCATAGGTTGTGGTATTCGCACGGTCCAACATTTCCATGCACTTGAAGTTCACACGACCCACTTCCATCACCATGGGTAACAATTGTTCCATGGTCATGTCGGATCCAATGGCACTCATGGCTTTGTAGAAGAAATGGTTGACTTCTTCATCTTTATAACCAAGAACCCACGCATGATAGGCATATGCTGCCATACCACGCAATCCTAAAAGAATGAGAGATTTTAAGGAACGAATGTCTTCATTGTCATCCCACAATTTCTCCATATCGAACGCAGCATACTCATCACAGCCGGTTTTGCATCGATTGCATTGCGGAGCAACTTTTTCTTTTTCTTGTTCCACGCGATCGATTAGGATTTGTAATGTTTCATTATTAAAACTGACGTTGGTGATGGTGGTAAACAATCCTTCCAGCATCATATGGTGTGTAGAATCTGTGGGGAAATTGGCTTCCGCCGCCTTGGCTAAGCCAATCAGGGCACCCGTCAATTTATCCTGTAAATTGGAAGTCTCAGGTTGTTTGCCACAAACCCCAACCTTGGTGCACCCTTTTCCTTGAACAGTCTGTTCACATTGAAAGCAGAACATTGCGTGATTCATCTGAAAACCCTCCTTCATTTCTTCTAAACTTTTATGGCATCGGCAGTCGGTGCCGGTGCTTTCACAACCAATAACTCTAACAAATCCTCACCACCATTGCGCGCGTCCATTTTAATCATATAGGGAATTTTGATAATACTCCCACTCTGGTAGGTGACAAACTCCCCGTCGGACAAGCAAATCGATAAGGTGCCTTTGTTAACGGTCATATACACGGTAGAATTGGTATAATGAACGGGCAACCCTGTTCCCACCGGCAAAACCATGTGCATATAATGGATATTTTCATCTTGAATGACCGGTTTGATGACTCTCACATCACTGTTGCGATGGTTGAGTTGGAAAACTTGTTCAATCATATTCTTCTCTCCTCTATTGTTTCTTGACTTTACTCATGGAGTATACTATGATGGCTACAGAAAATCTGTTGTTTTTACAACAAAGGAGGCCGACTATGGTCGAGATTTTAAAGAAATTTCCTTTATTTCAAGGGATAGCCATGCATGATTTGCGCAAACTTCTGAATTGCCTATCTGCCAAGGAGCAAGCTTACGAAAAAGGTTCTTGGATCATGGACGGAGCAGAAACAAACCGATTTGTTGGCATTGTCCTGAGCGGGCACGTGCAATTAGTGCATCACGATTACTATGGAAACAAGACCATTTTTTCCGATATTCCTGCCGGTGAATTATTTGGCGAAACCCTTGCCGGAATCCAAGGAAAACACTTCCCCCTGGTTGCCGAAGCCAAAACCGATTGTGCTGTGCTCATTTTTGATTATCATCGCATCATTGGTACTTGCAGCAGTAGTTGCAGTTTTCACCGAACACTTATTTTTAACATGTTGGGTATCATCAACGAGAAAAACCAACAACTCAGCGAAAAATTGCTTATTCTTTCCAAACGAAGCAGTCGCGAAAAATTGTTGGCGTTTTTATCTGCCGAAGCGCAAAAAGCAGGCAGTCATCAATTTCGAATTCCCTTCACTCGTCAGGAACTAGCCGACTATTTATCGCTAGATCGAAGTGCATTGTCGAACGAGTTGTCAAAGATGCAAAAAGATGGATTGATTCTCTGTGATCGCAATGATTTTACATTGCTGGATCAAGATTCTACCTTATAGTTCGTGAGTTCACTTGCGAATCCTGCCCAAAAACGGTATAATTAGTCTCAAGTAATAAAGGAGGTAGCACCCCATGAATTTTAACCGTGAACGCATGTTGAGTCGTTTAATTGAAATGATTCAAATCGACAGTGTCTCATTTGAAGAGAAAGCCATGTCTGATTATCTTGAAAAGTACTGGATCGAGAAAGGTCTCGAGGTCTATCGAGACAATGCCGGTGAAAAGTTCGGTGGCAATGGTAGCAATATTCTCGTTCACATTCCAGGAACAATGGCTGGAGAAGCCTTGTGTTTCAATGCTCATCAAGATACGGTGGAACCGGGTCGTGGCATCCAACCGGTTCTCGATGGCAATCTGCTTCGCAGCTCCGGAAACACCATCTTGGCAGCGGATGATAAGTCGGGCATCGCGATGCTCATGGAAGCATATGATGTTTTGCAAGAGACCGGGGATCCACACCGCGAAATGTATTTCTTATTTACCATATGTGAAGAGCAAAACATGCACGGCGCAAAGAATTTTGATTATAGCAAACTACCCTGCAAAGGCATCTTCAGTTTAGACGGAGCCGGTTCTTTGGGGAATATGAGTATTGCCGGTCCAGCAAAAGATGGGATTAAAGTGACCTTCAAGGGCCGAAAAGCACATGCTGGAATCGAACCGGAAAAAGGGATCAACGCTGCTGTGATGTTAGCCAAGGCCCTTTCAGCTGTAAAATTTGGCCGTATCGACCACGAAACCACCTCCAATGTTGGCAAAATAGCCGGTGGAGATATGACGAACGTTGTTACCGATGAAGCCTTTTTTACAGCCGAAGTTCGTTCTCACAGTCAAGAGAAACTCGATCGTGAAGTGAACGCCATTCGTCAAGCCAGCTTGGCCGCAGCTGCAGAAATGGGCGGGGAAGCCATCGTCGAGGTCAGCCACGATTACCCCACTATAAAGGCCGATTTCAACTCTTTCATACACCAAAAACTCATGGAAGTGTATGCAAAAGAAGGTTATGAAGTCAAACATGTCATCAGTGGTGGTGGCGGAGATTCCAATATTTTTGCCGGTCAAGGATTCCAATGCACTGGTATTTCCACGGGCATGAAGGATGTTCACTCCAGCAGCGAAACATTGGATCTCGATGTTTGGATGAAAGCTATGAGAATTTTATATTTGATGATGGTTTAAACCATCCGGCAGCAAAGCCCCTTTCACGACAGTTTTTATTTCATATCACTGTCATGAGAGGGGCTTGTTTTTATTTTTTTGCGGTAAAATAGCCTTCTCCCATTTCTTCACCACAAGCATAGTATCGGTTATTCAACCCATACAAAATAGTTCTCAATGATTCCAGGTTTTGTAGAGAAACTCCGGACTTAAGAATCATCTCATTCACTTCGACTATATAAATCACGCGTTTTTCCACTTGAACTTTGGAGCGAACTTTGCATAACAGATTTATTGGCATCTCGTCGATAATAACAAATCCTTGTTGGAGGCGATGTGGGAATACATTGGTTTTATCCACTTCGTGACCAGAATGCACTCCACAAAAATCAACTTGTTCTAGCCAACAGGCTTCTGGCACATGAACAGTAAGAATTCCTCTTTCGTCAATGATTTGTCTCGATAAATGCCTTTCGTGCAAGCTAAGCATCAGTAGTGGAGGATTTAAGCCAGCTATGGCTACATCACCAATTGTGGTAAAATTGACTTTGCATGCTTCGTTGTTTACTAATACTCCAACTACGACGATAGGTACCGGATGAATGAAAGGACGTGGGCTATTCATAATACCACCTCATTGCCAAGTCAGGTCTTTCTTCACCTAACCAAGCTTTCAAAAATTTCGGCACTTTATGCTTTGCAAAATAGGTGTCGTATCGTATGCTTTTAGCACTAAGAATCTTTTGCTCTTCTTCGGCATTCGCTATCATATGCAACGGAACATTACAACCCTCTGGTAGTTGAAACATTTCTTCTTTTGAATAATATCGACAAACCGCGGCACTAAAAATCATCTGATGCAAAAAAATTCGATTCACATAAGCATGTGCTACCAATTCTAAGATCTCTTTCTCTGCTAACATGTGCTCCAAGATGTTAGCACATGTGGAGAAGATTCCTTTATGCGCATTTAAATAGACCATCCCCATATTGTAATAAGCATAAATCTTCTCTTTAGAAACAGAAGTTAGAACACTATGTGTCAAATACCTCTCAGTAGGTAGACCCACTTTTTCCAGTACTTCTTGCCACAAAGGTGACAAATCATTTCCCACTTTGATACCTACATTGCAATGATCCACCGAGTTCACACGTATCCCTTCCCTTGGTAATGAAAAATCTTGCCCTTGTAAGAAAAGACTGTCTACATCAACCCACAAAAAAGGATATGTTTCTTTTTGTTCAAAGGTAGCTGCCGCAAGAATCTTATCATAGAATGGAAACAATCGGCTTTCACATTCAAGGTTCACTTCTTCAATATTTACCTTGAGTAAGCTAATGTTGAAATCTCGTTCTTTCGGAATAACGAAAGTCAACTCTGCGTTGATTCCAATTCGCTTTAAAGACTCGTGTAGGATTTTTGCATGTGCTACGAATTCCGCTCGCCCAACAAAAGAAGCTATATGCATATAATCCTCTCCTTCCGGTGATACCATTTCCTCAAATGTTAAAATATTCCTGCTAAAGATTTAAAAAAATTATATGTGGTAAGAAGGAGTTTGTTTTTAAACGAAGAATTCTTTATTGTGATGTTTTATATCGGCGTTTCCTGCGCCAATATGTAACATAATATAACATTTATCGTGTTATATACAAGAGCATTCGTTTGAAAGGAGTTTTTATGATGTTACTTACTTCTCCCTACCGACGTTCTGCATCTGCCCCTTGCCTTGCTGAAATTCGTATTGATAACCCGGTCTTATTGGAAATTTTGACTCGTTATCGTCAGCTTGGTGCACTGGGTGAATCTATAGCT
>CALCNS010000208.1 GCA_937897315.1 uncultured Bacillota bacterium | reverse complement strand
ACATGAGATAAAAGAGTATTCTTTCCATAAGTCAGATTCAAACAAAGCCAAGGGCAATCACCCGCAATGACCTCATTCGTATCAAAGGTCTGCTGATCCGCGTTGATGAGACTACCACCGAACTTAACCCACTGCGGCCAAAGAGAAAGATGGATTCCCATAAAGGCGACAACCCCACAAAACGACGCATCGCTGATCTCCTTTTGATAATACAAACGTAAATGATCCAAGATTGGCTTCCAACTTGCCAAAAGGTCTTCACTGATTTTTGCTACATCGATCTTTGATTTCTGAATCATGGTCCACCTCCTAAGTATGGATCGGTACCAATATTTCCGGCCTTTTGCACCCTGCTCTCAATTGTGTATTGCCATCAATAAGACACCATGTTCCTTCTAATGTTTTCAGTTCAGCATATTGCTCTTGAGACATCGTTTCTCCGAATTTCTGCATTGTGACCAGCGTCATAGTGATTGGCATTTGATGACCTAAATGCAACAATGGTTCTTTGGGGCAAAAGTCTTGTAACACACTAAGAGGAATACTCCCACAAACAAGGCCTACCCCTCCCTGTCGCTCTATTTTTTGTAAAGCTCGTAAAGAGGGTCTTCCTCGGATAACAATTATGGTTTCGATAAGGTTTTCGGGGACCTCCGATTCTTGCAGTTCTTCGCTATAAGACTCAAGGAAAGTCAGTTTGCCAAAGTTCTGCTGACCAAATCCTAGGACACCTTGGAATCGATATCCTTTGGAGGTTATAACGATTTCATTCTGCTGCTCAATGGTACGAACGACACCAGAGAACCCGGCTTTAAACTGGCCAGCTTCATTTTTGGGTTTTGCTTTCTCAAGGTTTTCCAAAGCAGCATTTTGCGTATGCTTTAGGTAATTGTCATAGATTATGTTTCCAATACCAAAATTCGGAACTGTATCCTTATCTTCTTGCTTCGTCATATTTTGATTATGTTCAGATTGCTCGAAGGCTTTCTTCATACTACTTTTTTGTTTATCTGGATCTAGCAAAATGGGTTCCCGTATAAAGATATACCCCAGAACTTTAGAAGTAAAAACGTAAAAGCCAGATATGGGGCTTACTACAACTCGTTTTGTAAAAAAGCGATCGTATGTCACCAATACAGTGCCTTGTTCTACCCACTCGCCAGATTTAAGAGAAACATATTGATTTACATTTCGCGGCTCACATCCTAGTTCGAAGGAAACGTCACAACGAACTAATCTACCCGGTAGGTAATCAATGGTCGCAATCGTATCAAAAAAAGATACCTTTTGCCCTTCCTTAACCAATATTTCTCCTTTCCCACGCGGCTTTCTCCGAACATTAATGGTTTGCATATGAACTCCTCCCACTCAGAAAATTATATGACCTAATCTTGATTATAAGTTGTCAGATAATGAAACTCTAGCAAAACATATTTTAAGAAATTCTAAACTGCTTGAAAAAACATACACTCTTTATAAGCTATCTGACTTCAGTATTAGTAGCTTGCTTATTGGATTCACCTCTCAAAGACGCAAGTAAGATTATTGTGAAAGCAATTGCGGGTATATAGAGAGACCTATTTTCACTCGATATAAATACGGTTAAGTCACACTTTTTTTCGTGAACCTAACATTCCACCATGGAACACTGATTTCCTTCTTAATTTATACAATTTTACACCACGCAGCTTAAATCGTTACTTTGTGGGTTGCGTAGCACAGGTATTGGCTACGAGTAACGCTTCCACCAAAAAAAATCAGCACACCTGTTCGGTATGCTGATTTCCTGACTGAAGATACAATATGAACATCTTCAGTCGCTTGATCTAATTTGCATGATTCAGAATTAGAAGTTAACTTCAGTACTATCCTACCTGATTTACCATTCCCCCAGCAATGCGTTAATCTGACCGCTAAGCCATCCGTTTATTCTCTGCATTCTCTCCTCTTCCTGCTTCAAGCCATTCCAAATCAGTTGATTCAACTCGTGTTCCAACTGGTAAATAATCAACCGCTTTTCTAAGTTGGGCACACCCAAAGTGGATGAAAGGTGTTTCATAACGGATTGTAAGTATGGGGAAAGATGATTATCCGGATTCGATGGGTAGATGCACCAATGAAACAGATGTGCTAACTCGAAGTCTGCTTCTCCAAATTGTGAACACTCCCAATCAATGATTCCTGCCAATTGGCCTTCGTAAATAATTATATTCTTCGGATGAAAATCATTATGCAACAGCCTTGCACCTGTCTGGTATTCCAAGGAGCTTATGTTTTCATCGATATATCCGAATGCTTTCGAAACCGTTTCTCTGCTAGCAGCACCAATATCCATCTGTGTTATGCCATATCTTAAAATCTCAACATACTTCAGATGACCTTCTTTCCATGAACCTTTCCAGTTTGGAACGGTCGCAATATAGTGGCCAATGTCGTATGAAGCACCCGTTATTGAATGCAGTTCGTCGAGGAAATGAGCGGTCTCTGTTCCTATATTATATTTTTCGACATCGGTTAGGTTTTGAATAACACTCCATAGATCCGCGCCTTGCACATAATCAATAATGATGTAATGGTATTTTTGTCCGGCGAAAGTAAAGGACCCGTAGGCATGAATTTTTTGAACAAACGAGATGGTTTTCGCCCGCTCCAGCTTCAACCTCTCATTCAGTACGGATGTTGAGATCCTTAACATATATTTGTCATCGAGCAAGTAATCGGTAACTCGTTTATTCTTTTGATAAAACTTCATCTCGTCTACAAAGATGTTCTGTGCACTTAACATTGCAACGATATCGCTTATTAGCATTACGGTTTCCTCGTGGTTCATGTTCATCATCCTTACATTATACAGAATAGACATTCATTTTGAGTTGTTTGGTTGGCTTGGCCTTTTCGTTCACCAACCTGTGACGCCGGTCATAGTGTATCACGGAAACTGAATTAACTCAAATTATGATATAGGATCAAACATATCAACCAGCAGCTTGCTTTTTCGTGACGTTAGCCATTGCACCAATCTGCTTTTTCGTGATAATTCTTTGGTTTCCAACTTGCTTTTTCGTGTTTTGTGTGTAATAATAAACTAGGATTGAGAATATACTATCAATACAAGAGGTGATTATTATGCTGAAAAGAAAGATTTATGATGAGCTAGTTGCTTGGAAAAAGAGTAGCAATGGCGCAACTGCCATGATGATTGATGGTGCGCGGCGTGTCGGTAAAAGCTATATTGCCGAGAGGTTTGCTAAGGCAGAGTACAAAAGCTATATTCTGATTGACTTTGGAAATGCAGCGAAGGATGTTCTTGATTTATTTATCTATGACAGCTCTGACCTAGATCTTTTCTTCGCAAAACTCGCCGCCTTTTATTCCACAGTTCTTCATAAGCGCGAGTCGCTGATCATCTTTGACGAGGTTCAGCAATATCCTAGAGCGCGGCAGCTCATCAAATATCTTATAGCTGACGGCAGATTCGATTACCTCGAAACAGGTTCGTTGATTCGTTTGAAAAAGAATGTGCAGGATATAATCATCCCTTCAGAAGAAGATCACATCGAAATGTTCCCGCTGGACTTTGAGGAGTTTCTCTGGGCAATGGGTGACGAGGCGACCTATCCTCTGATAAAGTATTGCTTTGAAACAAAAAAACCGCTTGGGGCTGCTTTGCACCGTAAAATCATGAATGACTTTCGACAGTATATTCTAGTGGGCGGTATGCCACAGTCCGTTCTAGCTTACATGAACGGTAAAGACTTTGAATCTTCCGATGTTGCCAAGCGACGAATTTTAAAACTCTATAGGGACGATGTAGTAAAATTCGCAGAATGGTACGAAGGGAAGGTGTTCGCTGTCTTCGACAATATTCCAGGGCAACTTTCCAAAAAGGAAAAGAAGTATAAACTCTCCTCACTAGGTAAACAGGCTCGGTTCAGAACCTTTAAAGATTCTTTTATTTGGCTCAATGAAGCCATGGTTGTCAATACCTGTTTCAATGCAACCGATCCTAATGTTGGTCTTGCCTTGAGTTCAGACAACACAACGCAAAAGTGCTACATGGCGGATACAGGACTACTCGTCACTCATGCCTTCAAAGATAAGAAATTCACCGACAATGAGCTTTATCGAGCTATTCTTTTTGATAAGCTGAATATCAATGAGGGAATGCTTATGGAAAACATTGTCGCTCAGATGCTTCGTCACGGGAGATCTCGTCTGTATTTCTATTCCCGCTCCGACAATCTGGTGCGCGAAAACCACATGGAGATCGATTTCTTGATTGCAGAGGGAAAGAAAATTTCACCTGTGGAGATCAAATCTGGTAATTACCGTTCACATTCTTCTCTTGATAAATTTCGTAATCATTTTTCATCTGTCATCGGTAACTCATACATTCTCTATACCAAAGATGTGCTGATAAAAGACGGGATCATACATTTACCACTGTACATGGCAGGATTGCTTTAAACGCGTCGTTCAAATCTGCGACTTACTGAGTATTCCAATTTGCGTGGAGGCAGCGAACAACGGCTGCGGTCACCATGCACAATTTGTGCGTTTGTCGTGCTAGACAGGTCTTGTCAAGCTGGTTAACCCGGGCACTTCCCTCGTTTTCTTCGAAAACGCTAACAAGTGCGCTTGCTTCGCATTCCTGCGGAATGCTTACGGGTTCCCTCCACCAATAAAATCAGCAC
>CALCNS010000207.1 GCA_937897315.1 uncultured Bacillota bacterium | reverse complement strand
ATCTAATGTTTTAATTAGCAAACCCGTGACGGCAGCTTGGGGATACTTGCTGGGAGCAATGCGTTGAGCCAATGAGACGCCAAATAGTAAATCTTCTCGGTCAAATTTTACAATCATGGTGTTTCCCTCTTTCTTACGTCTTTATAGTTGGATCTGCTGAATCATTTCTTTAATAAAACGATCTAGCTTGGTATCACTGCTCCGCATTTCGTCGATTTTTTCAATGGCGTGCAGAACAGTAGCATGGTCGCGTCCACCAAACGCTTCTCCGATTTTCTTTAAAGAAGTGTCGGTCATGGAACGAGACAAATACATAGCCACTTGACGGGGGAAGGCAATATTCTGAGCACGAGTTTTCGCTTTCAAATCGGAAATGGTAATACTATACTGGTGCGCTACGACTTCCTGGATAAGATCAATCGTAATCACTTTGATTTTTTGGGAAGAGAGGGTATCTTTTAATGTATCGTTAACAAAGTCAATGTTGACGGTTTGTCGCATCAATAACGAACGGGCATTGACTCGCAAAAGTGCTCCTTCCAGTTCGCGAATATTGCTTTTGATGTTTGTAGCAATAAAATACAAGACATCATCGGAGACATTCATAAACTCTTCTTTGGCTTTTGCTTGTAAAATGGCTACTCGGGTTTCTAAATCCGGAGGTTGAATATCGGTAATCATTCCCCACTCAAAGCGGGTGCGAATTCTCTCTTCTAGGGCAGGGATTTCTTTAGGCGGACGATCACAGGCAATAACAATTTGCTTCTTTGCATTATAAAGTGCATTGAAGGTATGAAAAAACTCCGTTTGGGTTTCTTCTTTTTTCGAAATGAATTGTATGTCGTCAATGAGCAATAAATCAACATTGCGATATCGTTCACGGAACTCTCTGGTGGTATCATTACGTATAGCAGAGATAAATTCGTTTAAAAAATGCTCAAAGGGTATATAAACGATTCTCGCCATAGGGTTATTTTTATAGATATGATTTCCAATGGCGTGCATCAAATGAGTCTTTCCAAGACCGACTCCACCATAAATAAAGAACGGATTATACGTTGTTCCCGGGGCTTCGGCAACCCTTAACGAAGCGGCATGAGCAAATTCGTTGGATTTTCCCTTAACAAAACGTTCAAACGTATATTTCGGGTTCATGGCATTATACGGCATATCTAAAGGAGAGAGATCTGTGTTTTCGGTTACTTCAAACAAATCGGGTTCGTCTTCTCCACCAGACATGGGAGCAATGATTTCTACTTGTAAGGAGAGTCCCGTGGCTTCTCTTATGGTGTCTCGAATGGTTTTGCTGTAGTTTTCCTGGATAAATTTTTGCAAGACCGGATCGGAGCTGTTGAGTATGAGCGTGTCATCCACTAAACTAACAGGAAACAAACGAGTAAAGAAGGTGTCAAAGATAAATTTTTGTAATCGAGGTTCCAGCTTTTTCAAGGTCACCTGCCAAATAGTACTCAAGTCGTTCATGGTTGCATCATCCTTGCTATTTCTTAATGAAAAAAAGATATCCACAATAACGGTTGACTTCAAAGAATCAGACCAGGGAGTTTTCCTCCGAACTATCCACGATGTGTTTATAAAATGTGGATAACTTTTGAGTGTTTTCTTGCTTCTTTCGAGAGTTAAATGTGGATAAGAAGGTCAATAAGCACCTATATTGAAGAAAAGCTCTGATTTTTGCGCAATATGAGAGCGTTTTTTCGGAAAAAAGACGGGTTATGAACAAACTTGTCCACCTATGTGGATAACTCGAAGAGAAATGACACTTATCCACATCCCATCGTCCATATATTAACATAGGACGGGGTAGTTATCAACACCTTTTTCCTCAACCGCTGTGGGTAAGTTTATAAAAGAGAAAGCGAAATGATTGACAGCATTGATTTTTTCGATTATAATGAACTTCATACTATGTCATTGCCATCATGCTTGTTTGATAACCTCAAACGAGTGGTAATAGAAGGAGGTGTCCGACAATGCTGAGAACATTTCAGCCCAATGTACGAAAAAGAAAAAAAGATCATGGTTTTCGTAAAAGAATGTCATCACACGGGGGTCGCTTAACCATCCGCCGCCGTCGCCTGAAAGGCAGAAAAATATTAACTGCGTAAAAAGGCCACTTGGGTGGTCTTTTTTTCCATGTTCGCAAGAATCTATAGGGACCCATGTTTTCATAGGTCCCTTATTCGTGTGAAACAAGGAGCAAAGTTTAAGCCACGATGGGGAAACAGGTGATGATTTGAAAAAGCGCTGGATTCGATTACAAAAGAACCGTGATTTTCAAAAGGTATACGAAAAAGGGCGTTTTTTTGTTCATCCTAGTTTAGTTTTATATCTCTTAAAACGTCCCGGTATCAATAATGGACGAATTGGCTTTGCTGCCGGAAAAAAGATCGGCAATGCGGTGCAACGCAATCGAGTGAGGCGCCAATTAAAAGAAGTGGTTCGACTTTATGGTAGACCGGATTATTTTAGCGACTGTGATATTATCGTCATGATTCGCAAACCGGCATTGGATGGTCGGTTTCATGATATTCGGGAAGCGTACACATATTGTGAGAAGAAGGCCATTTCGTGGTTAAAAAGCAATAGTAAAGCATAGGTGAATGTGATGAAAGGCGTTTTATTGAGCGGAATTCGGATGTATCGGCAATATATCTCTCCATGGAAAGCTCCAAGTTGCCGATTTCAACCGACCTGTTCTTTATATGCCTATGAAGCCATTCAAAAATACGGAGCTCTGAAGGGCTCGTGGTTAGGAATGAAGCGCATATTGAAATGCGGCCCTTGGCATCCGGGTGGATACGACCCGGTTCCATAAGGATTTGGAATCTTTCGAACGATTGACCTCGTTTGTAATAGATATATTTCCCTGCTTTTGCAGAGAGGAGCATGTTATGAGCCAGATTATGAATGCAATCACTGAGATTGCTCAGGTGGCACTGGATTGGTGCTTTTCCATTACCGGGAACTATGGATTAGCCATTATCTTATTTACAGTTATTTTCACCGCTTTGTTAACCCCGACTCGAATTGCTTCGGTAAAACAAAGCAAAGCAACGCTTTTGTTGCAACCCCAGCTAAACGAGATTAACGAGAAGTTTAAAGGAAATCCAGAAAAAATTAACGCAGCCACCCAAGAACTGTGGAAAAAGTATGGCATCAATCCCTTGGCGGGTTGTTTACCAACGTTATTACAGTTACCCATTTTTATTGCTGTTCTATCTGTTTTTAGAAATATCTCTTTTCCAGAAGGACCTGCAAGTGCATTCTTGTGGATTAGCAACTTAGCAGAAATCGATCCATATCGAATTTTGCCAATCCTAGCAGGCGTGGCTTCTTATTTACAGTCTTGGGCTTCCGGATTAACGAAAGATCCCAAACAAAGAACAACCGTTATGATGATGCCGGCGATGATGACTTGGATTTGCTGGAGTCAACCGGCCAGTTTAGGAATTTATTGGGCAGTCAGTCAATTAGCTTATATGGCTCAAAGCTTAATTGTAGGACGATTTATCACAGTGTCACCTATTGCGGAGGAAAATGCCGATACAAAAAAATAGGTTTCGCTTTCTTAGAAAGGATGATGTGACATCATGCGTTCAATCGAAAAAAAAGCGAAGACGGTAGACGAGGCCATTTGGTCCGGTCTGCAAGAACTGCAACTCAACAGAGACCAGGTTCGGGTAGAGATTATTGAACCAGGCAGCAAAGGGTTTTTGGGCTTAGGTGCGAAAGCGGCACATGTTCGCTTAACTGAAGTGCAAAGTGAAGAGAAAGTTTCCTTTGCAGAGATGATTAAAGCAGATTTGAATATGAGTATGAAACCAGAAGAACGTGCACCGGAAAAGAAAGCCGCACCGGTAAAACCCATTCCCCCTAAACCAGAAGTAAAACCGGCGATTTCTGCTCTTCCTCAAGAGAAGATTTCTCCTAAAACAGAAAAAGAACCACCGATTTACGAAAAAATCGAGAACAAATCTCTTCGCCGAAACAAAACCAATACACGACCGGAAACCAGCTCAAGACCACCCATGCGTCGAGATCATAAACGAATATCCCGAACCGAAGATGAATCTTGGCCAATTCCAATCGAAGAAGCACCGAAGAAGGCATATGAATTTGCGGACCAGCTCATTCAAGCCATGAAACTGAAGTGTAAAGTGAATGTCAGAACCGACGAAGATGGCATTTTTGTCAATCTATCTGGGGATGCAGATGATTTGGGTATGTTGATAGGCAAGCGGGGATCTACATTAGATGCTTTCCAGTATTTATTGACGGTCGTGGTGAATCGTGGAAAAGATGACCACGTTCGTGTAACCTTAAACGTTGGAGATTATCGTAAACGACGGGAAGAAACCTTATTGAGATTAGCGCAACGGTTGGCAGGTGAAGTGGAACAAAGCGGTAAATCCGTCGCATTGGAACCTATGTCACCGAGGGAACGTCGCTTGATTCACATGGCTTTACAAGAGCATGCCGGAGTGTATACCGAATCTGCCGGCGAAGACGCATTCCGTCATGTAGTGATTTACAAAAGAGTATAAAAACGCGCTCCTGCTTGAGGGGCTGCAACCAAAGCATAGCGTGTGTAAACTAGCTATGCTTTTCTCATCCTTAATGAGAACGTGATAAAGAAAGGTAGGATCCTATGTGGACATCCATAGAAACCATTGCGGCAATTTCAACCCCGCCCGGAGAAGGTGGAATTGGAATTATTCGCATCAGTGGAGCTCAAGCATTACCGACCGCTATGAAAATACTTAGGATCCCTGGCTTAAAGAATCAGACCATGAAACCCAGAGTGGTTTATCACGGGTATGTTATGGATCCTGTTGCGTTTAAAAAAGTAGATGAAGTGATTTGTTTTTACTTTCAGGCTCCACACAGTTATACGGGTGAAGATATCGTTGAGATTCAGACGCATGGGGGTATTGTAGTTTTACAGAACGTGCTAACAATGCTATTGGATCAAGGCGTCACCGCTGCAGAAGCAGGTGAGTTTACAAAACGAGCGTTCCTAAACGGAAGATTGGATTTAACTCAAGCCGAAGCAGTTATGGATTTGATTCAAGCGAACAGTAGTGCCGGAGCGGCACAAGCGATGAATCAGTTGGATGGGCTCTTGGGCCGTTTTATCCGAAAAGCAATTACAAGAATCCTACATCTCATTGCTTCGATTGAGGTTAGTTTAGATTTCCCTGAAGATTATGATGCCCTCGATAGCGATGCCATGCTACAAGTATTGGATGATTTGATGGCACAACTTCAAGAGTTAGCAGATACTGCACAGCAAGGAAGAATCATTCGGCAAGGGCTAAAAGTGGTCATCGCGGGTAGACCCAATGTTGGGAAATCATCTTTGCTTAACAGCCTTTTAGGAGAAGATCGGGCGATAGTGACCGCTCGAGCCGGAACAACTCGGGATGTCTTGGAAGAGAGATTACAATTAGAAGGGATTGTCGTGCGCCTTATTGATACAGCCGGTCTGCACGAAAGTGAAGACGAGATTGAACAATTGGGCATGGCAAGAACGAGAGCAGCGATTGAATCTGCAGATTTAGTGCTTTGGGTCATGGATGCTAACGAAGTCCTGCAACCAGAAGACTACGAATTAGCAGAAATGATTCGAAAGAGATCCATGATTCCGGTTATGAATAAAACGGACTTATCCGATGGTAGAGAACTGGCGGAGTCCTTACATCGATTGGGTATACCACACAGGCCGGTCTTCATTGCGGCAGCTCAAGGTCAAGGACTAGGGGACTTACGAGAAGCCATACGACAAGAGGTTTTCTCGGGAAAAGCGGTAGCCAATAATCAGCCGGTATTGACAAAGCTTTGGCATCAAGAGAAAGTAGCAAAGGCAATGGAGCAATTGCTTCTGTGTAAAACGGCGGTGGAAAGTCATTGGCCTGAAGACTGCTACGTCATCCATCTTAGGGATGCTTATTTGGCGCTAGCTTCCATTGTTGGTGAAACTGCCTCTGAAGATATTATTCAAACAATTTTTGAACAATTCTGCGTAGGGAAATAAGGGGTGTCCGGAATGAATTATGACTATGATGTTATTGTGGTTGGTGCCGGGCATGCCGGATGCGAAGCTGCTTTGGCCGCTTCAAGAATGGGCGCACGCACTTTAATATTTACGATTAGTTTGGATTTTATAGCACAATTACCCTGTAATCCGGCTATGGGTGGACCGGCTAAAAGCCATTTGATTCGGGAAATCGACGCTTTAGGTGGCGAAATAGGACGCGCAACAGATGCTTGTTCCATACAAATGCGGAGATTAAACACCAGCAAAGGGCCCGCGGTGCAATCCTTAAGAGCCCAAGTGGATCGTGTCTTATACTTAAGATATATGAAACAGGTTCTAGAAGAACAGGACAATTTGACCTTAAAGCAAGGAATGGTAGAAGATTTATTGGTGGATCATGGTCAAGTCTATGGAATTCGGACGGAATTGGGATTACAATTTACTGCTCCAAAAATAATTCTAGCGACAGGTACATTCCTTATGGGGAAAATCATCATCGGAGAGCATCAGGAGAGTTCTGGACCAGACGGGTTAAAACCCTCTCAGAAGCTAAGTCAGAGTTTGAAAGATCTACGGTTACCCCTTAGAAGGTTTAAGACGGGAACACCGGCTAGAGTGGCTGGAAAGTCCTTGGATTTTAGTAAAATGCTCGAACAAAAGGGAGAAGAATACCCTTTAAAATTTAGTTTTGAAAGCAAATATCCCAGTCTCCCCATGCGAAGTTGCTGGTTGACTTGGACCACCGAGGAAACACATTCCATTATTCGCGATAATATTCATCGTGCTCCCCTGTTCTCTGGCGCAATTGAGGGGACCGGTCCTAGATATTGTCCTAGTATAGAAGATAAAGTGATGCGTTTCCGTGATAAAGAGAGGCATCAGCTGTTTTTGGAACCGACAGGAATGGAAACTGACGAAATGTATGTTCAGGGTATGTCGACTAGTTTACCCATAGACATCCAACTTTCTTTTTTGAGATCCATACCGGGGTTAGAGAACGTGGAGATGATGCGTCCGGGATATGCCATTGAATACGATTGTATCGACCCATTGGAACTAAAAGCGACTTTAGAAGTTAAAAGCATACCAGGTTTATATTCAGTAGGACAGCTAAATGGGACTTCAGGATATGAGGAGGCAGCAGCACAAGGATTGGTAGCCGGAATCAACGCGGTGTTGTCATTGAGAAATCAAGAAGCCTTTGTTTTATCTCGTTCACAAGCCTATATTGGAGTTCTTATTGACGATTTGATTACCAAAGGTACGAATGAACCTTACCGCTTGATGACCGCTCGGTCTGAATACAGACTTTTACTTCGGCAAGACAATGCGGATCGCAGATTAACAGAAGAGGGATATCGATTGGGCTTGATACACTTAGAGCGATATCAACAATTCAAAGATAAAATACGCATCGTTGATGAGCAAATCGAGAGAATGGAGAAAACGTATCTTCCTCCCAGTGAACAACTAAATCAAGCTTTAGAAAAGGCGGGAACGACTCCGCTGGAACATGGAGTATCGTTGGCAGCGCTATTACGCAGACCGCAACTCGACATTCAGTTTGTTTTACCCTTTGATCGTGTTTTATCGACGCTGCCTTTGGATGTTTTGGAGCAAATTGAAGTAGAAGTTGTGTATTCCGGCTACATTCGACAACAAATGGAACAAGTGGAACGACAGAAGCGCATGGAAGGTGTAGCACTTTCGGAAAACATTGCGTATGAAGACATACATGGAATCTCTAAGGAAGCACGAGAAAAATTGCTTCGAGTGAAGCCGCGCAACATTGGTCAGGCTTCCAGAATCTCGGGAGTCAGCCCAGCCGATATATCGGTATTGATGATTTGGTTGGAACAGCAGCGGCGAAAAGGAGAAATCATATGAAAGAGGATATTGTCGCTAAGTTTAAGCTGGGAGCAGCAGTGTGGGGTATTGATTTACAGGAAAAACAACTACAACGTTTTTCCATATACTTAGATTTTCTCTTGCAATATAACGAAAAGGTCAATTTAACTGCTTTGACAGAAGAAGAAGAAGTGATGGAGAAGCATTTTCTCGACTCGTTGTCTGTCATGCAAGTTGCACCGCTGCGACCTGGGATGTCGTTGATTGATATTGGAACCGGTGCGGGATTTCCGGGAGTACCGCTGTTAATCATGGAACCCAATATTCAATTGACACTTTTAGACTCCTTAAAGAAACGATTGAATTTTTTAGAAGAGTTGCTAAGCAAATTGGACTTAACGGCTCATTTGGTACACCATAGAGCCGAAGATGGAGCACATAATGCCTTATATCGAGAAAGATTTGACCTCGCGGTTGCCAGAGCAGTTGCTCCCTTGCCGGTATTGCTGGAATACTGTTTGCCGTATGTGCGCTCAGGGGGACGCTTTTTGGCGATGAAAGGACCTTCGCTCACTGAAGAACTAGCCGTTTCACAAAACGCTCTACACCTGTTAGGTGGGAAAGCAGAGCGGGATTGTTGTTTTCAATTACCTTTCAGTGAACAAGAACGAAGATTGCTACTTGTGAAAAAATTGAGGCAAACACCGGCCAAATATCCCCGAGCCGCCGGAGTGGTAAAGAACAAACCGCTTTGAAAGGAAAAATATGGAAGATTTATTGGTTTTAGTCGATCTGGAAGACCATCCGATTGGGCCGGAAGGAAAATGGAAAGTGCACCAACAAGGGTTACTCCATCGAGCATTTTCTGTGTTTTTGTTGCAGGGGAACCAAATGCTGATTCAGAAAAGGGCCGAGCATAAGTATCATTCCGCCGGGTTGTGGGCGAATACTTGTTGTTCGCATCCTCGAGTAGGAGAATCTTTAGATTTGGCGGTAGAGCGAAGATTACTTGAGGAAACAGCGATACAATGCCCGGTTCACCCTTTGTTCTCCTTTCATTATCGGGCGGTGTTTGAAAATGGCTTGATTGAATATGAACTGGATCATGTTTATGTGGGTCAATATAGTGGTACTTTTCAAGCAAATCCAGAAGAAGCATCCCAAATGAAGTGGATTACTTTTGAAGAACTCGAAAGCGAGCTGACACATCACCCCGAGCAGTTTGCTCCTTGGTTTATTATCGCAGCACCTCAAGTGATGAAGTATCAAAAAAGGCTCACCCATTGAGTGGCTCTACAAAGGGATTCATAATCTCTGAAGTAAATCGGCATAGTTTGGTTTAATTACCGGCTATGCCGATTTTTCTTTTTCGGTTATTGGCACTGGAACGAGTGGATCAACCTCGCCAATGCAGTTAAAAACGATTTTGATGCGCTGTACTCTTCTACCGTCAATGTGCTCTGCTTTATGGATATAGATTTTTTCTATGAACTCCCGAATAATCTCTGCTGTAAGTTCTTTGATGTCTATATACTTCCTTACCAATGCTAAGAAGTATTCTAAATCCACTGTACTTTCCTTTTCTGCGTTCATGATGGATCTCAGTTCATCCACTCTGCTTATAAGAACATTCTGCTCAGATTCATAGTTTGCGTTCATCTTTGCAAAACGTTCATCTGAAATTTTGCCATCAAGATTGTCCTCATATAACCTTTGCATTATTTCATCCAGTTTATTAATGCGAGCCAGGGATTGTTCTAATTCTCGTTTGCTTTCCCGCATACTTCTGTCAAGGTCACTCCTCTTTTTCTTGGTGACCATCTCCACAAATTCATCCTCGTCGTCCCTGGCATAAGATGTTATCCTTCGAATGCTGTCAAGGAGTAACTCCTCTACCACCACATTGCGAATCTGGTGAGAGCTGCAGCCACCTTTGACTTTACGGTAGGTCGCACACACGAAATGTTCCTTGTCGTGATCCCATCCTCGATGTCTGACTTGGTATAACTTGTTGCCACAGTCTGCACAAAACAGCATACCAGAGAGCATTGGCATTTCTCCCATCGGCGTTAAGCGGCGTCTCCCATTGCGGATTTTCTGGACTACCTCAAATACAGTTTCGTTAATAATCGCCTCGTGTCTATTCTTGAAAATTTGCCACTCAGAAGGGTCGTTCATGATTCGCTTTTTGTTTTTGTAGGACTTGCGGTAGGTCTTGAAATTCACTGTATGCCCCAGATACTCTTGCCGAGATAGCACATGAGCGATAGTGCTGGTATCCCATGTGTAATCGTCTGCGTTGGTGCGATTGTCTGGTGGATTAAAACCCAGCTCCTTTATGTGAGCAGTAGGATTTTTGTAGCCACGTTTCATAAATTCCTTGGCAATCTGTGTAGGACCATGACCCTTCATACACAATTGAAATGCTTCGTGCACAACCTGAGCTGCTTCTTCATCAACAATCCAGTGTGTCTTATCCGTTGGATCTTTGATGTAGCCGTAAGGGGGATTTGTGCAAAGCGGCTTTCCCGACAACCCTTTTGACTTAAAGACTGCGCGGATTTTCTTGCTAGTATCCTTAGCATACCATTCATTGATAATGTTAAGGAATGGTGTAAAATCACTGTCTTGCTGATTAGCACTGTCCACGTTGTTGTTTATGGCGATGAAGCGTATGTCGTAGCCGGGGAAAAGCACTTCGGTATAATAACCCACTTTCAGGTAGTCTCTACCCAGACGGCTCATATCCTTCACTATGATCGTGCTGATATTTCCTTCTTCAACTTGGGATAAAAGTCTCTGCCAATCTGGTCGGTCAAAGTTTGTGCCACTGTAGCCGTCGTCAGCGAAAAACTGTGTGTTAACAAAACCGTTGTCACAAGCATATTTTTGTAGTATAGCTTTCTGATTCTTAATGCTGTTAGATTCACCTTGCAACTCATCATCTCTTGAGAGTCTACAGTATAGAGCAGTAATTTTGTCGTTGTTCTTCAAAGTAGTGTTAGACTGCCTTCTGTTCATGCTTTCCTCCTTCCCGACAGTCTTCAAGCGGTAGTCTATATTCCCTTACTACTGTGAAGAAGTCAAGTTATTTTTCGCTATGAAACCTTCTTGGTTTCTTGATTGGTAACATCGTTAAGGATCATGCGTTTTAATTTCTCATAAGCAGTTTCTTTCGCAGTGCTACTGATTGATGATTCAATCCTATATAGTGTGTCTCCGATTACTTTCTCGGTAATGTTCACAGTCTTTTCTTCCATAGCGATTTCTCCTTTCAATGTAAGGTTGGGTTTAGTTGTAAAGTCAATTGTTTGAATTTTGACCGGGTGGGGAAGGTCTATTCTCCACAGCTTTTTTATTGGACAGCAGTGTGGGCCTTCACGTAAAAAAACGCAGATTCAAACGGGTATATAACCCCCAAAGGGGTAGGGGGCTGCCTGGGAATCCGTTATGTGGCTCCCCCCTCCGGTATTTACTCGTTACTCGGTTATTTGAAGAACTTTAATCGCTTCTTGGCGAATCAGTTTTCCGTCTAGAAACTCGTAAGCCAAATAGCCAAGCTGGTCTAATAGAGCAAACTTCTCGGTTAAAGTGCGAACACCGATGGGCTTTTTCCCGATTACCCAGTAGTAGCTGAAGACCCCGAAGGCGATTGGCTTAGTTCCACCTTCTGAGTCTGGCATATACTCAGAGATCATCACCTTTTTGCTTAGTATGGTATCATCACTGTCTCGCCAGAGGTAGTTCCCAGCATTGTCCTTGAGGGTACGCAAGGCCAGAGCAGTTTTGTCGTTCATCAGCCACACCGCATTTTTACGATATTCTGGCTTGACCGAGAAATATAAGCCGATAACATTATCATAGGTGATTTGTGCGGTGGTCAAACCCACAGCTGCTCCACCAGTGGCATGCAGAATACCTGTGGGCATCTCAATGCCGGTACCGTTAATAAAGGCGTTATCCTCGGCCCTGCCAAAGTTCTTGGCAAAACGTTTGATCAGATAGCTCTCAATATCAAAGCTGGCATCATGCACAAAGGCTTCATCCATTTTAACTAGGGTTGCCAGTTTCCAACTATCCACAGAGTGGGTGGTGAAATCATCTAGTCCATTGTAAATGGGGAAAGCGTCATTTTCAGCTACCCACTCGGCTAAGTCATTACTTTCCTTAGCAAAGATACGGTAACCGGAGTTGTATGCTTTAATGACAGTAGCAATCTGGCGGAACAGGCTTTCTTTTTCAAGTGCAGCCATGTATTTATTGTCCGACGAATTTGGCAGTGCAAACAAACCGTTTCCAGAACTGCGCCCCTTTGACTGCGCCTCGATACTACTATCATGACCACGCATAGAATTCCAGAAATGCTTATCATACTCTGGTGAGCCGGTATAAGGTAATCTTTCTGTGTAAGTCAGCATAAACAATTCCTCCCTTATTTCTTGTCACAAACAGGACATCTGTATAGTCCCAGTTCGTTGTAGCTGAGCTGCCTGCCAATTTGCTTTAGCATACCAACACGACATTTCGGGCACTGTATATCATAAGCCAGGGCCATTTCGGTATCATGAGCATGTTTGGCGTGAAGCCGATAATACTTGTGCAGTTTTCCTTGCTCATCTTGTTCGACAGAGCTTCTTAAGAATAAATCACAATTATTCTCTGCGTATTCATCAGAGATAAACGAGTTGTTCGGAAGAAGAAGTTTTCCTTCCTTGTTCATTGCTTTGAGCGGATAGTTAGCCATTTTATTTTCCTCCTGTAATTAATTGGTGGTGGTATTTCCCTAAAAACTTATCTGATTTTTTACACAAGAGCTTATGCTGCTGTCCGTAGTGGAAAGCTGTGAAGATATAGTGTTCCCAAGCCGTACGGTTTATATGATGTGATTATCAGTTCAATTTGCTTCACCCTCCCTTTTCTCTCATTCAGTAGCAGTAGGTAGTAGTTGTTCACAGCTTGCTGCTCATTCTCTACAAACCTTGTATGCATTACCAATATCTACAAACTTTTATGAGTTTTGCCTTAGAAGTAGAAAGAACTGCTACTAACTGCTACTAAAGCCTCGAAACCTAGAATAAACGGGCGTTTTTCATGGTAGCAGTTGTGATTATTACTGCTATTGAACTGCTACCAACTGCTACCGGATTACAGGAAATCTGTAGTGCTGTCATAGCCGTATTCCTTGCTGAACTGCTCTTTGGCCTCGAGAGTCAACGAGTATTTACGATAATAGGTATTGCCGTTTTGCCTTGTGGTCATATCTGCAAACGTAGTGTTGAGATATTCTGCAAGATCCTCTCGGAACTCTTTTGTGTTTTTGGCATAGCCGTTATTGTTTTCCCGGCACCATGCCTGATAAACTTTGTAAATACGGCCTGTTGTACAATGCCGGTTGATGGTGCCGCCCTGCCAAGGGCACATGCATTCTTCAAAGAAACTGATGACTGTACTGTTCGTGCTCTTGTATTCCTGCCTTGACTCGATAATTTTTGGTGTCTCACTAAAGCAGTAGCCATTTGCGATTACGGTCTGCAGAGCCTTTACAGCCTTGTAGACAATTCCGTCTCGTTCGGCATACATTTTGTCGAGTAGCTTTCTATCCTGTTTATCCTTTGGTATGACATTCGGACAGTTGACCACCATAATTCGGTCATATACCCACTGTCCATCGTCCCCTCCGAACTTCGGCAGCTTGTTCATGCAAAACCATAACAGACCATTGTAGGTGTACTGAAATCCTTGCAAGCCTTTGAACTCGGCAAAGATTGCATCGCCTCCAGTAATCATCTTGAAGGTCTTTAGCTCGCTTACAGAAAGAAAGCTCATATCCGAGGATCCTGCGAGGCGTGTGCCGTAGATGGCACCTGTACCAAAACGGGCTTCAATGTCTTTCAAGTCAATGCCTATAAAATTCTCTCTGCCAAGGAACCTTTCAACGAGGCTTTTAAGCTGAGACTTACCGGTATCCCCATTACCTACAAGAAACAGTGATTTTTTCATACGGCTGCCCTTCACATTTGAAATACAGGCTCCGATGAATTCCAGCAAGAGCTGCTCTATGGCCATGTCGCCATTTGTGAGGGTGCGAATATAACTGTCGAATACCGGTGTCGGTGTCGGAACGCCTTTCCACTCACAAGGAATCTGAATGGTTGAAAGCACGTCCGGCCTGTGAGGAAAAAGCTGAAGCTCATCCTCTGCTAACCGAAGGAGACCGTTACTGAAATTGATTAAATCCTCGTTGTCGTTCAGATCGTCCTGCGTCACATAATTAAGATCTGTGACGATATGATTTAAGGTTTCGGAAACCTGTCCCATTTTCACAAGTTCCTCATTGTAATCGGAAATGTACTGTTTAATACAACCCATGAGCATATCATTGGAATAAAGCCGATAACAACCGTCTTCATATACATATTTTAGTAGACCCTGTTTCCCGTTGTCCCGGACGAGCAGATAATGAAGATGCTCCCGGACATATTTCGCAAGAAGCGGAACAATAACATACGGCTTACCGGTCGTTTCGTTGAACTTGATGAAATACGGATGATCCATTTTGGATTTATGGAAAGTGCCTTGACAAGCTTCAATCCCAGCTTCAATTGTGCTTTGCCGGTAATCATCCCGTTCCCACTTGTCCCTGTACAGCGCAGAAGTTTTGAATATCGAATCTATTGCCTCTGGGTCTGGCCCGGTACGGAATGCAATCAATGCACAGAGTGCAGCGTCCGCTTCAGACTGTGAGGTAGAATCACTGAAATCGCCATTGTCATAAAGCTTGCTGAATTTTCCACCGTTTTTCTGTTTACGCAGATTACAGATAATATCGAAGTCATACTTGTTACCGTCTCGCTTTACACTGTAATTTGCTTTTTCTTTTCTGCGCATATCTTTGTCCAGCGTGGTAAGAATGGCAGAAGTGCATTCCCGGAGTGGCTTATTCTCGATAACATTCCCGGTATATACTGCAAAGCGATTTGTGATGCCTCCGATATATAGCTCCATATTGTTGTTCGGATTCTTCTGGTAATACTGCCGGTCAAGGCAGAGCTTGCCTTTCTTATCAATATAAGTAGGGATTTTTGTAAAATCGCACTTGCCGTATTGATGTATGCCTGTACCGCTGACAGAGTATTCTGCATAAGAGTCATGTCGGGAAAACATCGTCTGCACAAGTGGATCGGAAAGCTCTCTGTTGTCAATATCAATGAAGTAGTATCCTTTCGGGATTATGAAACCGATACCGGCGGCATTTAGAATTTTCTCCTTTGCTCTCACAGCTTCATCATAGGTTACCCAAGAGCTGCTCCAGTTGGAATCTGTGCCGCAAGGTCCACCGCTAGCTGACATTGGCACTTTCGTGCGTTTGCCATCTTCTTTTTTCCCCCAACGCCACAGCATCCATATTTTCTGCAGTTTCAGCTCCTGCATAAAGTCATCCAGTTCACACACCTCCTTTCCGTCATATTTTACTCCGCATCAGTCATTGGCAGAATTGATAATCAACCATTCTTTAAAAGCAGCCACAGGAATAAGGATTCTCGTACCTATCCGGATGACTGGGAAACCGGGAGTCTTCACAAGTTCGTATGCCTTGGGAAGACTGATACCGAGCTGCGAGGAAAGCTCCTGCACACTGATTGTTTGTTTATCCATGTCCGATTCACTCCTTTCTTCTGAATTTTGAGCAAACAAAAACCACCATCGTTTTCGTATGGTGGAAGTTCCGGTTTACTTTAGGACGATCGTGGCTTTCCCATTGGTTTTGATTTGGAGCATTGCGTTGTAGGCTGTGAGATCTTTGATTCCGCAATGATTACGCCTGTCAATCAATTCTTCCTTATGCTTCAACTTCCGGTTTTCTTTTTGCCTTTTTCTACCCTTCATAAACGTTACCTCCTATCTTACGATAGACTGCTCCCACGGTTGCGGGAAACATCCTCTTTAGGTTGACATCCGCGATTTTCAAGAACAGATTTTACCATTTGCTCTTGTTTACAATGCTATTATAGACTATAATATTACCGATGTTAATTTTTCATCGGTAAGACTAACGGTAAGAAAGGGCTAATTCAAATGAAGCAAATACCGACAGAGTTCTTTTCCATCACCGAGATAGGCGGCGTTGGAGAGATGATATATAAGGCAGTTCGCTTCCCTGAGTGTGTACCGGAATATGATCACGAGCGCAAAGAAGATACGATTGTACCGATTTGCACATATCTTCAACGTCCGGAAAGCGGAACTGATTACTCTATTACAGGTCAAGAGCTTCTGGCCGGTCTTTGTAATCTGTATAAAAAAATAAATGCCCCAGACTACTCTGTGGATATCACAGATATGGTCTGGGACTGGTGCCGAAACAATATTCAGCCTTACAATATTGAAATTCTATGTCAAATGATGGAGCAGGAGAATTACGGTGATTATCTGCTAAGCGGTGAGATAACGAGCTATGGAACTTTTGACGTGTGTGATTTTGTAAAAGATCTGTGCAAACTAGGGTCAGCTTATGAATACTATGACGTTCTTATGCAAGTACGGTACAATCACGATGTGGCCGCTGGCAGAGCTCTGTATTATGAAGGCCGTATTTGTGATAGCATGCCGTTCCTTGAAAAATTCAGACGTTTTGACAATGATGAGCAGTTTCTCTGTGAGTTCAATAAAGAACACCAAGATCTCAAGAGTAATGTGCTTGATATGTTTCCAGACATTCGATGGCGTTTGAAAATTAATCCAAAAACTGGGAAGATTGAAATGGGTGTAGATGTACAGTCTGTCTTTGATATAGCGTGGTACACCTTTGCTCGTATGGTCGCAGATGTAGCGCCTCCCGTCGATGAAGATTTGGATTATATGTACTCGCAAGGGTCCATCCTTACTTGCATGGCTTGTGGGGAATATTTTGTTCGTCATTCCAGTAGGCAGCGTTACTGTAATAATCCAAAATGCCAAGCAGAGCGCAACAACAGGAAATCACGAGAGCATTATAAGAGAAAAAAGAATAATACAAAGGAGTAAAGGCCATGCAAGTAAAGCTTTACAAAGCACTGTATCGGAATTTGGTAAACTATGCCTCAGTAGCAGGAGTTGACGAGTCTGCCTTACAGAAGTATTTTATTCCGGAGGGAAATACCAATTCTGTTAGTATTCTTTTTCGGCTATGTTCATCTTTACAGAACAGTGGCATGATGCGTAACTCCATTAAGTTTAACGATAAGGACTGCACACATAGAAATACCATCAAAAAAGTACTGTTTGGTTTTGACACAAAAAATCTGCTGCTACATACTCTGATTGGGAAAGCATCTACAACTCCATGCTTGCAAGCGGTATTAAGGACAACGGTAGCAAAGAAAAGAAGGAATCAAACTGGGAGAAATACTGCCGTGGACTATACGACGGCTTGCAGTTCTTGAGCGTAGACAATGGCGAGAAGAAAATAAAAGATCTTGTAGCCTTTTCAGAACTGACAGATAAGGAACTTAAAGATATTTATGCAATTTCGAATCAGATTCATGGTCTTGGCTTTGCACTTACTTGTGATTGGCTGAAAGAGTGTGGCTGCACATGGCTTGCTAAACCAGATGTCCATATCAATGGAGTTGTTAAGTATCTGAAAGCCGATGAGAAGCTCAAGGATGAAGACGTACTCAAAGTAATGTTCTCCTGGGCTGAAACCTTAAATTCAAGTGGTGAGGATATAGGTGCCACAGCATATAAGATTGATAAAATAATCTGGCTTCTGTGTACTGGAGAATTTTACCTTGATGATAGAAGAACTGGCCGGGAAGCTATATTACGTAGAATTGATTCCGTGAAGACTGTCTGAGAGATGGATGAGACAAGAAGTTTAGATTCTATTCAGAATCCATTCGAAATGTTTTTAGCAAGGGTAAGATACTTGTATAAGTAATGATATGGTTGGGAATCCCTTAACAAGTGCACCCTAATTAGTCATGGTACACCTTTTCAAGAATAGTGGCGGATGTTGCACCACCAGTTGATGAAGACCTTGACTATTTTGAATCGCAAGGCTCGATACTGTCCTGTCTGGCATGCGGGAAGTATTTTGTAAGGCGATCAAGCCGTCAGTTATATTGCGATAGTTGGG
>CALCNS010000206.1 GCA_937897315.1 uncultured Bacillota bacterium | reverse complement strand
ACAGCATACCGGCTAGAATTTTCATGGTTGTACTTTTTCCTGCCCCATTTGGACCGGCATATGCGACAAATTCACCTTTGTGTATGATAAAACTTAAATCCTCAAGAGCGTGTATTTTTTTCTTTTGGGGCTGGAATAATCCCTTGATAAGACCTTGTCCAGCTAAATCTCTTTGAATTTGCAAATAGACTTTGCTCACATGCTGCACGTTAACGACGATGTCCGTGCACGAGATATCGATGGATTCCTGTTTGAACATAATATCGTAATCCTTTCCGAATCGCTGTCAGCGCTAGCATGCTTAAAACAGCACTATAAATCAGTGGTATACTCATTCTCCAAGAGGGTTGAGACGTATTCAAAAGCAGGGTAGTGGGGTACCAAGCAATCATCCCTGCGGGGATCACCGACAACAGAGTGACTTGCAATGATTTTGGCATCGCATTCAAGGGAAAATTTCTAAGGTGTCGCAAGCTATCGAGAACATAGGTAGAAATCTCTTCTGCTTGAACCGGAGAGTAGAACGCCAAAGCTGAAACTAAATACGAAATGGCAACAACTGTCACTAAAGATAGAAGTAATAACCCAACGAATTGTAGAGCCCAAGCAAAAGACACATCAATGGATAAGCGTTGTATCGCAATGACTGTAATGAGTGTTCCCGAAATGACATTACCACTTGCAGTAAAGGGCAAGAATCCTTCTGTCATCAACTGCATGGGAAAGGATAACGGTTGAATCCACATGTGTTCCACCTGACCTCTACCAATTCTTCTGCTGAAATGCCCTGTGTTATTTCCGGTAAAGAACAGTTGAAACAATCCGGAAACTAGGGTGGCAAAGCCCAACATAAACAAAATATGCTCTCTCTGCCACTCACCAATCCCTCCCAACCTCCATGATAAAAGGAATAGACCGCTAATCGACGAGACGGTACCCACCACATCTGCAGATAAGGCTAGCACCGCAAATAATGTATCTCGCAACAACCAACCCAAATCCATTTGGGCATACAGCTTCATTAGCTCAAAGTATCGGCGAATACTTCGCTTAACCACCATAACTCACCATCGTTTCTTGCGATTTTCGAAACCACCCTATGGCAATTGGCCATAGTACCATATTCCAAAACACCTGTAGACCAATCACTCGAAAAGGTTCAGCTTGACCTACCAAGAAACTTAAAGGTGCTCCGGCTAGACTTCCAAAAGGTTGAATTTGTAAGAATGGAATCAAGAAAATGGGCATAATGGAAAAAGGAATGACCGATCCTGAAAACAAAGCAGCAATCGACATTCGTATCACATACCCTAACCATGCCATACCACGTAAGTGAATGGTCACACAAACAAAAATAAAGTCAATAGCAAATCCAAGCATTACACAAAGGAATAAGCTCGGGAAAAACCAAAACGTACTCGGTATCACATTTATACCAATCAAAGGTGATAACAAGTACATAGGCAATGCAAAGAAAAGCAACATTGGTATCCAGGAGCCCATTGTTTGAGCAACCAATTGTCTTAACACTCCATATGGTCTGGTAAAATAACTAACCAACTTGCCTTCATAGTTCCACGAAGAGGCTTCCGTTTGTACAACAAGTAAATCAGCGAACAAAGTTTGCACATACGTATAACTGAGTAGTTGCGAAAGTGTCCAAGGCAAGTTGGCCCCTTGCTTTGCGAGAACTTTCCATAATACTAACATGGGCAGTAAATACAAGAGTTTAACAAGAATTCTTGGAAGTATATATAAATATCCATCATTTGTTCGACCCATGTAAGACATTTGCATGATTTTCATGAACTTTCTAATATGAATCCCCTCCCGACATAAAAAACCATTGGCAAGTACTGCCAATGGTTAGTTTACTGAAGCTCACTGCGAAAGTCAATGCATACAATATTACAGTATGCTAACGATTCAACGTCAAACTAATCCGGTTTGGGTTCAAACTCCAATTTCCCTACACCGCAGATAGGGCAAAACCAATCTTCAGGTAAATTTTCAAAGGGTGTCCCTGGTTCAATCCCCGAATCGGGGTCCCCTAAAGCCGGATCATAAACATAGCCACAAGGAATGCAAATGTATTTTTTCATAAGAAAACCTCCTTTTTTTGTTTCACACTGAAGAAATCGACAAAATGTCAATTGACACGCAGTGCCACTTGCTTATTCCGATTCTTTTAAATAATAATTCTATGCCAATACGTGAAATCCTTCATTTTCCTATACGAAAAAGTGAAGGAGAATTGAAAGCTTATTTAAAACTTCCTCGGCCGACTGCATCCGCATTAAATAAATAGAGGACAATGTCAGGTTGATATTCTTTGGCAAAATCGATAACAGATTGGCGATATAATCGTAAATCCAGTGCTGTCACTTCTTCTACACCACAGGCCAAAAAAGAATAGATCGGTAGCCCATAGGAATCCTTGATCATGAGTATCTTCTTGCCTTTGACCTCATGATTCTGAATTCGAATAATTTCGTGATCACCATTATAAGCAGCATATCGATTCGTTTCTACCGGAAGATTAGGATCTAGGAAATCCGAAACCAAAATAGCATCAGAAAATGAACCTTCTTTTGTGCTCCACGCTCCATAATTGAAAATCGACACGGTAAACTCAGTGTCAAACTTGGGGGTGACCACTGTAAAGTCATCTAATCCGCTATAGGACACCCCTACCCTCTTACCCAAGGATCCCAAGAAAAAGTCTTCAAATACCTCAAATTGAAAAGACTCCTCCGTGAACAAAGTGCTGTCGATGTCGGAATCTAGGTACTGGTTGATTTCTTGAGCTAGCAGCCTTGTAGCCATGAGTGCACCCGGAATCGTCCAATGGTGATCGGTATTGAAAAACAATTCCGATTGCGACATCCCTGCATGAAAATACCCTTCTCGCATATCATATATGGGGACCTGCTCCTCTTGCAAAGCTGTTAATAAGCGATCGGCATTGTCATTTCCATATTCCTTTATTTGATAAGGTAGTTGGTTTTGATCAGGAGCTAGTTTATAGGGTGCTTGTACATATAAGAATGGAATACTCAATGACTCTAATTGTTGACTAACTTCGCTGAGTGTATGGGCGTCTTCTTCCACTTCTAGACGTGGTGAACCAAAACTAATCTGCCCATCAGAAGTTTTATAAAGAGACCCATAGTTCAAGTCCGGGATGACTTTTTTTTGTTGTACATCTTGTAATACCCCATGGAATTCAATCCACGATAACTTCATAGGAATCGCTTCCTGAATGGCACCCTCAAATTGCGATGTCAAAGAGCTTAGCGTACTTTCATCGATTTGTGGCTCTTCCATGAATGGCAACATGGAAGTTTCAAAGAAATCCTTCCATGCTTGCGAGGCGTCCAGTGTATGATAACTAAAAAGCAACAAGAATAACAACGCGACGCCGGTTGCAACCCTTTCCCAAAGCGCTGTTTGCATATCCCACTTCATTCGCTTCCTCCTAATTAGAAATTAAAATAGATAAATGGATTGTAGGATCCTTTGATCAAATAGGTCATTGAGATAATAAGAATGAAGAGAACCCCAATGGATAAAACGATGCCCTTCGCTAGATTGAAGATGAAAATGAGCCAATGGGGAGTCTTTGGTACATAAGAAGAGAACCATTCGATCCAAGGGAAGCACGCCAAAAAGGCTGCGATGAAGAAAACTTTATTCTCTCCAAGAATCATCCGCGCATCCGGTTGAAGCCCTTGAAAGAGTGATTGCTGAAACATCACTCCTAGATAGCCCCAAGCGTCACGCAAATTGGCTGCTCGAAAAAGTACCCATCCTATCAAAACAGCTGTCATTGTATAGAAATGTCCCAATCTTCTCATAAGCCAGCCTGAAAAACCTTTTGATGTTAGAAGTTTCTCATAGTCAATGGCTTTTTCTATGGCGATTAAAAGAAAGTAAAAGATTCCCCAAACAATAAAGGTCCAATTTGCGCCATGCCAAATGCCGGTTAGTGCCCATACTACAAAAAGGTTAAAAGTAACCCTTCCTTTATTAGAAACCCTACTACCTCCCAATGGAAAGTATACATACTCACGGAACCAAGTCCCCAGCGAAATGTGCCATCTTCTCCAAAACTCAGAAACAGACACAGATATGTAGGGATGGTCAAAGTTTTCAGGAAAGTGAAACCCCATCATTTTTCCTAACCCGATTGCCATGTCCGAATATCCGGCAAAGTCAAACAGTATTTGAAACGCATAAGCTACGATACCAACCCATGCACCAGAAGGCGTAACTGCTCCATAACTGACTCTGCGAACAGATTCTTCCGAAATCAGAGCGAATTGGTTTGCGAGAAGTACCTTTTTTCCTAAGCCGATGATGAACCGAACCAAGCCATGCGAAAAATCAGCAACATTTTCTTTTCTGAAGTTTATTTGTTCAGCTATTGTTTCGTACCTCAATATAGGACCAGCAATCAATTGTGGAAACAAGGCTATGTACAAACCAACTTGGAAAGGATTCCTGTTGGCCTGAACTTTACCCAAGTAAATATCCAATACATAAGACAATGCCTGAAAGGTGAAAAAGGATATGCCGATTGGTAAGCGAATGAAAGGAATCACCAAATGAGGAAACCATGTTTTGAAAATGCTTAGTGTAAACATATGATACTTAAAATAATACATGATTCCTAAATTCAGTACCAAAGATAGTATTAAAACAATCCGTCGCTGCGTCCTCTTTCCGGTCGAATTAACTAAGAGTAACCCAAACCCCCAATTCAGAAAGATGGAAAAAACGAGGATCAAAACAAAAACGGGTTCTCCCCAGGCATAAAAAAAGAGACTTACCAAAAAAATAAAGATATTTTGTGCCTGACGCCATGGCTTTAAGAAATAGTAGATCAACATGGTGAGTGGCAAGAATAAGGTCAGAAAAACCAAACTTGAAAATAACATGAATCACAGCTCCTGTTTGTGGCAAGTGTTATGTTGATTTCGAGCTGATTCATTAAAAACCCTTTGCTTTTTCAAAAGAGCAAAAAACAAAAAGGAAGTCTTGTTTTGTAGACTTCCCTTTTCGTTATTTACTTAGCAAATCTTTTCGGGTTGCGTATTGCCATTCCCGCCCGAACATCATGATAGGTGCCATCTTCCCAAGTTAACTGACCATTGACCAAAACGTGTAGAATCCCATTGGGGTACTCCGTGGGTTCTGTGACCGTGCAATTCGCACCAATGGTGTCAAAATCAAAAATAACAATGTCTGCCCAAATTCCCTCTTTAATGTATCCACGATCCGTGAGATTCAACCGATCGGCTACCATACCCGTCATTTTTCGAATGCAAGTTGGCAAATCAATGAGTTTCTCGTCTCTAACATAACGGGCTATGGTATAAGGATAGGTTTCGTAATTTCTGGGATGTGCCGCCAAGAGATCAATCTGCTTATCGTCCACAACAAAACTGTCGGTTCCCACCATAGATATAGGGTGCTTTAAGATTCTTGCGATATCCTCATCGCCCATGATACCAGCCGTTTTCACTTGCCCCTGATTCTCAGTGACCAACTTTAGAATCAAGTCTGCATAATCTACATTCCACAACTCCATGACTTCATTAAAGTCCAGACCCTCCAAACCCTGACTGTTTAGGCACCATAGAATCCCTCTTCCCAGAGTTGAGGTATAGGAAATCGGATCCTTGATGGAAAATTGTTGAAGTTCAAGACGAGCCTTGTTATATAGATTCGGATCTTGGAGTTGTTGCAATGCCTGTTCTAACCCGTTT
>CALCNS010000205.1 GCA_937897315.1 uncultured Bacillota bacterium | reverse complement strand
GATACGTTCTATTGCCGCAGCTTCTATTGTTGCCAAAGTCACAAGAGATCGCATCTTACTGGCACTCGATGCCATGTATCCTGCTTACGGTTTTGCTCAACATAAAGGCTACCCAACAAAAGCACATTATGCTGCGATTCATGAGCACGGAATTTGCAAAGAGCATCGAAAAAGCTTTTTAAAGTCTGTTTTGACTGAGAGGAATGAATCCTCATGATTGATGCCAAACAATTAGGTCTCATAGGAGAGAACAAAGCGGCTGAGTATTTAGTGAATCACGGGTTTCAACTTCTGCACCGTAATTATACCTCACCTTTTGGTGAAATGGACTTGGTGATGCGAAAGGGCAGTGAATTTGTTTTTGTAGAAGTGAAAACTCGAAGTGGTCAGGATTTTGGAGAACCTTACCTAGCTGTCAGTGAAAGTAAGAAAAAAAAGTATAGGAATCTAGCTTTGTTTTATATCCAAAGAGAGTGTACCAGCGAGCCTGCGTATCGGTTTGATATCATCTCATTAATCATCAATCGTTGGAATGGCGATATCGTCCGTCTTGATCATTATGATAATGCATTTGTATAAGAAATCGGAGGGAAAAAACATGTTGAAACAAGTTATGGAGATACACGATTTATTGGATAGCAGCTTCGCAAACGGGGAACGTGTTCTATCTTTTTTGCAATCAAGAGGATTGAAATCGGATGGTTGCTCTTGGAAACATATTCAAGGCGAAAAAGGAACAACGGATTTTGTTCGCATTCTAATCCCAGGAGCCAAGGGAAAAACCCTAGGGGGAAACGCTCTCACCTTAGGATTGATTGGTCGATTGGGTGGAATTGGTGCCAGACCGGAGCGAATTGGATTGGTCTCTGATGCAGATGGGGCCGTAACGGTCTTATCGGTTGCCTTAAAATTGTTAGATATGCAGCAACATGGAGATTTTCTCCCGGGTGATGTCATTGTCACCACTCATATTGCACCTTTTGCACCGACACAGCCACATGAGCCGGTTCCATTTATGGGTTCTCCGGTGAACATGAGTGTGATGAACCAGCACGAAGTAGAAGAGAGTATGGATGCCATTTTATCTGTAGATACCACCAAAGGGAATCGGATTCTTAACCATAAGGGTTTTGCGATTACTCCAACCGTGAAAGATGGCTGGATTTTACGTATCAGTGAAGATTTGCTGTCTATTGTGGAATGGACCACAGGGGAAAAACCACAAGTCTTAGCGATAACCATGCAGGATATCACTCCTTATGGGAACGACATCTATCATGTGAATAGCATTATGCAACCGGCTATTGCTGCACATGCTCCTTTGGTTGGAGTCGCCATCACCACAGAAACTGCAGTCCCTGGGTGTGCTACCGGTGCTTCTCATGAAGTAGATATCGAAAAAGCGGCACGTTTTTGCTTGGAAGTGGCAAAA
>CALCNS010000204.1 GCA_937897315.1 uncultured Bacillota bacterium | reverse complement strand
AGTCAGTCCTGAATTGATTCCCACCGAAGATGGGAAGATGAAGCAAAAGACAGAGGAAGTTTTGGGTGCATATGAATTACATGACTTTTTCCTATACCACATGGCAGTTTTAGCTCTGGAGCCTAGTGATATACTCCTGCTAGCACAAAGGGCATTTTCGAACTACGAACCGGATGAGCTGAGGAGAATCCTAAAGGTCTTTTACAAACGTTTCTTGACGCAGCAGTTCAAACGCTCTCCTTCACCGGAGGGAGCTCGGGTCATTTCGTTTAGCTTATCTCCTCGAGGAGATTGGTCTATGCCTTCTGATTTGCAAATAGAGAACTGGATGAACGAACTAGAAGAACTTTGTTGATTTTTCTTTACGAGATGAGTATAATATACCATTAGTAATTGGGGAAAGCAGGTGGTCGGCATGGAACAACCTCATTCAAGCCAAGTCAAGCCGGCCAGACCACAGTACTTTGCCATCGACATTGCCAAATTTGTGTTCGCTTTTATCGTGGTGGCCGCTCATATGTATCCTTTTCGCTCTTATACTTCGGATGCAGATTTCCTTTTAGTACAAGGAATTGCCCGAGTCGTTGTCCCTTTTTTCTTTCTCACGGCTGCATTTCTCTTTTTTAGTCGTATGAAGCCACCCTTGTCCAAGAAATGGCAGGATGCAGGATATTTATGGAAATATGTGGAGCGAATTGGCATCATGTATTGTTTCTGGACATTGTTCATCAACGGATTATTAGCACTTGGCTGGCTGGTCAATGGGATTCAACCAGGTGTTTTTCAGTTATCCAGAAGCTTTCTCCTTTCAGCTGGGTATCCTTTTTTAGTGAACCATACGGGTATGAATGCATTTAGGGTCTGGCAGAATGGAGTTTTGCAGTGGAGTGGGATTCGGGACTATTTGTATCATTTGGTTCAACCTTTTAATCAGTATCATTTATGGTACTTTCCCGCTTTAATGTTGGGTATGGTATTGATTTACGAGATGCTTAAGCGAGTCAAGCCATGGGTGGTCATTCTTATCGGCGCGGTTTTATTTTTCCTCGGTTCACCCGCCGATGCCTATTACGGTGTAACCGCTTATATACCGGTGGTTCGATTGTGGGCCAATCAGTATCTGGCCCTCTTTTACACGACTCGTAATGGTATCTTTTATGCGATATTGTATTTGGCAATCGGAGCGTACTTTGCCTGGTTTCCTGTCTGGATCAAACCGGGTTTTGCTCGCAATGTTTTTTGGATCACTTTTCTAGCCATGCTGATGGAGTCGCAGATTCTTAAAAGCTACGCGATACAAAGAGATTATAATTTTTACTTTTTCTCTATACCTTCCGCTATTTTTTTATTTCTGTGGTTGAGGGAGATTCAGTTGAAGCCAAGATGGATTTATCAGTGGTTCCGAGAAGCCAGCATTTTGATCTACTGCAGCCATGGTATTTTTGTGATTCTTGTTCCCGCCATCATGGGGTTAATGGGTTGGCAGCAAGAGTCCTTCAATAGCATGTTAAGGTTTTGGCTGGTCTATTTCTGCACGGTTGGCTTTGCCGCGTTGGTTCTCTGGTTGGAGAAGAAACCGATGTTCCGTTGGTTACAGTTTCTACACTAGTTTATAAGGAGTAATAAGATGATGTTCAAACCTGAAGGTGTCATTTTCGATTTAGACGGTACCTTGATAGATTCAATGGGTATGTGGACGGTTGTAGATCAAATTTATCTGAAATCGAAAGGCAGAGAGCCCAAACCGGATTTGGCTTCTGTTTTGAAAAAGATGAGTATGAACCAAACCATCAGGCATTTTCAGGAAGAATATCAAATAGATGAACCGACTGAGAAAATTATTTCCGATATCCATGAGTTAGCCCACGAAGCCTATCGATCACAAATTCCTTTAAAAGAGGGAGCACTTTCTTTGCTGGATTTCTTTCGCAGGGAACAAACAAAAATGTGTATCGCAACAGCAAATCATCGCCCTTTAGCAGAAGCAGCCATTCTGCGGTTGGGATTGGGAGAATATATGAGTCATTTGCTAACCTGTGACGAAGCTGGTTTTAGCAAAGAACATCCGCACATTTTTCACCAAGCGTTGGATCTTTTACAAACACCGTTGGAAAATACTTTTGTCTTTGAGGATTCCTTACATGCAGTAGAGACAGCAAAAGCAGCAGGTTTCTTTGTGGTGGCTGTGTATGATCCTTCTGCTGAAGAGGAAGCACCCCAAATCAAACAAATCGCCAATCTGTATCTGAAAAGCCTTTTAGATTGGCCCGGTTTATCCAATTCATAAAAATTCGCCCCAACCAAAAGGTTGGGGCGAATTCTTTAGGGGAGTTAGTCTTTTAGTTTTACAACCATTTCTACTTCTACCGGTGCATTGAGGGGGAGTTCGGCAACTCCGACGGCGGAACGGGCATGTGCACCTTTTTGATCGAAGATCTTGACCAATAAATCGGAAGCTCCATTGACAATAGCCGGTTGTGCATTAAAACCATGTGGGCTGGCAACAAACCCAACCACTTTGACAATCTGCTCAATGTCTTCAATATTTGCTACGGTGTTGATGGCTGCTAGGCAATTTAAAGCGCAAATTTTGGCCGCTTCATAGCAATCTTCTTGTTTGACATCGCTGCTGGCTTTGCCAACATATTGTAATTTGCCTGCTACCATAGGTAGTTGACCGGATGTATAAACGAAATTACCAACTTTAACAGCAGGAACATAAGCAGCAACCGGCTTCGCTGCAACAGGAACTTCTAAACCCAACTCTTGTAAACGTTTTGCAATACTCATAATATTTGACGCCTCCTCAGTTATTTTTACACATTATAACACGAATCAGAATGCTTGAGAAGAGCTAAGGGAAAAAATACTCTTTTCATTTCTACAGAAATAAGGTATAATGAGTCCATAGGATATCGTTAGGAGGGAATCAAATGCAACAAAATAGAGAACCTTCATGGTCAGAGCAATGGAAGATGATTCAGGATTTAGTAGAAGAGAAACTGGAACGCCGATCTTTGGTCATCAAATTGGTTTTATTTTTCTTAGGCGTTTTTGTTGCTTCGTCATTGTTAACCGGCATTATTGTTCAAAGGCAACGGATGAAACAAGTTGTTCGCTCTAACCGCAATGGATTAATGATGGATTTGCAAGGACTAAGGCACTTAATTCGTCAGTCTACCCATGGAACTTGGGATCAAAGCGATGCAAAAACACTCATGGCGATTCGTCGATCGGTTTTAGCCCGGGTCTCTACTTTGGAAACCGCAGATTTGCGCTTGTCTAAAGTATGGTCAAGATTGATGAATTATTTAAACTATGTCATGGGTGCGATTGGAGAAGAAGATCAAAAGAACGAAACCCTGGAAGGGTTTGAGAAAATTTTACGTCGTTTGGAACTGGTATTAGAGAGCGATCATCCGTCGAAAGTGGAAATGAGCTCTATTTTACAAGATTTAGATCAACTGACTGCTGTATAAGGAAAGGGTGTCAAGATGAAACGCTTTACCGGAATATTTGCACCGATTGCTACTCCATTTCAACAAAACCAAATCGATTGGGCTGGATTTGAGAAAAATATTGCCTTCTATAATAAGAGCAAGCTGGCAGGTCTGGTCGTTCTAGGTTCCAATGGTGAGTTTGCTTTACTCAGTCATCAGGAAAAACTGGAGATTGTAGGTTTTGTACGCAAGCATTTAGCCAAAGAAAAGAAAATGATTGTTGGAACCGGTTGTGAATCGACGGAAGAGACACTCCTTCTCTCGAACGAGTGTGCCGATTTAGGAGCAGACGCAGCATTAATTGTTACTCCATGGTATTACAAAGGAAGCTACACCGACGATGTGCTTGTACAGCATTTTCAGGTCATAGCCGATGCCTGCAAAATTCCTGTGATGTTATACAACATGCCTCGTAATGCGGGAATTAACATGTCTGCAGGGTTGGTAGCGAGGTTGGCGAAACATCCAAATATTGTGGGAGTCAAAGACTCCGGTGGTGATATCGTCCAAATCACCAACATTATTCGTAGCACTCCAGAGGATTTCAGCGTTTTTGCTGGTTCGGGCAGCTTCTTATACCCAACCCTCGCCTTGGGTGGGGTGGGAGGTACCTTAGCGGTTGCCAATATTTTACCGGATTTTTGTGCAGAGTTAGCAGAAGCCGTTGTAGCAGGAGAGCATAGCAAAGCCGTTGAGATGCAAATGAAGCTCATGGAAATCAACGCTGCTGTGACTTCTAAATATGGTATCTCAGGATTAAAAGCCGCCATGGATCTGATTGGTCTGGTGGGTGGAGCACCTCGTACTCCCTTATTACCTTGTGATCAAAAGCAAATTGATGACATCAAGAGAATGTTATCTGCGTTTTAGTCACGATAAAGAGAATGTAAAGACGCTGCAGAGAGATTCTGCAGCGTCTTTTTTATCGGTTCAGTTCATCGAGACTCAGACTAAAACTGGGAACGAAATGTTCAAGAAAGTAATGAACCTCCGGTGCCGGAATCTGTTGTAGGTCATTCCATATACTTTCTTTTGCTTTAGAAAACTCTGTATTACCGGCTTTCAGTTCTTCTAAACATTTCAGATATGCGGAAATCTTGTCCGCATACTTGACGATGCGAGCATTTTCTTCCTCCTCTGGGGTGTGAAAGAGGAGACTGGCATAGTCTGGTTTAAATTCCTTTGGTACCATGTTAAACAGGCGTTCACATGCCATGGTTTCAAGCCGCTTATACGCGTCACGAATTTCTGGATTGTAGTATTTAATTGGCGTTGCCATATCGCCTGTGATGACCTCGCTGGCTTCATGGTAGATAGCCAACAAAGCAATTCGCTCCGGATTCACTTGCCCACCAAAGTATTTGTTTTTAATTAATGCAATGGCATGTGCGATCATCGCTACCTGTAAGGAATGCTCCTGAATGTTTTCTTCCTTGGTATTACGCATCGTATTCCAGCGCGTGATATACTTCATTCTGCTCAAATAAGCAAAAAAACGGCTCATGATGAACTTCCTTCCTTAACAATCTTCCAAAAGGGTTGTTGAATCACAACATCCCAATGAATAGGGGCTTCATTGTTTCCGCCATATAAGCGATTATCACCAAACCCGAAGTGACAGGTTTCCAATATGCTTTCATCTACACCGATTAGGCCGGTTGGTATCATGTTGGAAAGACCGAATCCCAGTTCGACAATGAGCCTACAATTCTCTTTCCAAGAGAAGAACTCCTTCGTTAGTATCTCTGCAAATGAATGTCCAGAGAATCCTTGTATCTGTCCATTTCTGATGTCAATGCATAAAGGGTCCTGACAGCGTCCTAAAAGGTCTATTTGTTTAGGACCATATCGTAGTTCGCCTGCAGTCAAATCTACGGCAATTTGGCCTTCACCTACTCCTTCCACAAGGGGGGTATACACTTCAGAAGGGGGGAGAAAAGCATGCCTTTGCTGAGGGGAACAGCAATAGGGCAACGCGGTAAACCCTCGCGTTAAAATAGTAAGATCCGTTCCGGCAGAATTTTGTATTCGGAGGGTTTTGTTAGCAGCTTGGGTTTTCAACGTGTGAATGAGGGTTTCAATTTCGGTTTTTTTGGTGAGGATGCCCTGCAAAAGGGATTCTCGCGAAATACTCAAGCGTACCATAATCGAGAAAGCGGACCAGTTTTTTGGACTGTCAAATGTGGATAGCAATCGATGAATTCCTGACATCCATGTCTCAACCGATAGTAAGACAATCAATAGATCCTCGGTTTCATGAGGAGGTAGATCAGAAGCAGAGAGAAGGGGAGTCTTTGAGATGTTTCGAAATTGAACCGTCTTCATGAAAGGGGAACAATCCTGTGCAATCTCGCTTGCCAAGGTTAATTGAGGGTCATCGGTCAGGATAGTGAGATGGTGCCCCTTTGCTAGGGGGCACCATTGATGTAAGATTTCTGAGAAATTCATAAAGTTCTCCTAATTGCCAACCAAAATATCGGCAAGCATCTTTTCTTGTTGGGTATATTGAGTCTCGTAGAGGCGGCGATATAGTCCATGTGGATTCTGCAACAGTGTATCATGATTACCCATTTCCAGGATTCTTCCTTGGTCGATAACCATGATCATATCCGCATTGCGAATGGTCGAAAGACGGTGAGCTATGATAAAGGAAGTACGATTTTTTAAAATTGTTTTCAAAGCATCCTGGATGAGCATTTCGGTTTCGGTATCGATACTGGAGGTTGCTTCGTCCAATATCAAGATACGAGGGTTGGAGAGAATGGCGCGCGCAAAGGCAATGAGCTGCCGTTGACCGGTAGATAATGTGTTACCTCGTTCTTCAGTGACGGAGTCATACATCTTTTCCAATTTGCGGATAAATTCATGTGCATTGGAGGCTTTGGCAGCCGCGATTACGTCATCTAAGGGGGCTTCAAGCTTGCCATAACGAATGTTCTCGCCGATGGTTCCAGAGAAGATAAAGGAATCCTGTAAAACAATTCCGAGCTGGCTTCGTAAAGATTCCAAGGTTACTTTGCTGATGTCTTGTCCGTCAATGAGAACCTGACCGGCGGTGGGATCGTAGAATCTGGCGATTAAATTGATGATGGTAGACTTGCCTGCTCCGGTGGGGCCAACCAAAGCAACAGTTGTCCCCGGTTCGATTTGAAAGGATACTTCATGCAATACAGGGCGATTGTTCTGATAAGCAAAGGACACTTGACGGAACTCCACACGACCTTGTATCTCATCTATGGGCAATGCATTTTCTGCGTCCGCTACCAAGGGCTTAAAGTCTAGAAATTCGAAGACCCGTTCTGCTGAAGCATTTGCCGATAGCAATTGACTGTAGAATCGAGAGATGGTTGAGAGAGGAGACCAAAATTTATTCTGATAGGTGTAGAAAGCGTAAAGCGTTCCGAAGCTCATGGTTCCTTCCATGATTCTTTTTGCGCCAAAGATGAAGACAAATGCGGTAGCTACGGAACAGGTGATGTCAACCATTG
>CALCNS010000203.1 GCA_937897315.1 uncultured Bacillota bacterium | reverse complement strand
TTAAAAAAAAACAGTGAGTTTTTTGGCTGATTAGTATGCCCTTTTCTCACTGGAGAAAGGGGTTATTTTTATGCCAACCAAAGACAACCAAAGCCAAACTAACGATCGAAAAATCTACATCAGAGAACTTCACGAGTGGGTACCAGTTACCAAAGAATTCTATGACAACTACTACCGCGAAATCAACGCTTACCGTCGTAGGCAGCAAGAACATGGCCGCTGTGAATGCCCAGCAAGCAAACGATATCTCTGCAACATGGATTGCTGGACCTGTTCCTACCTAACAGCTGGAGACACGTCTTCTCTTAATGACACCATTGACGATGGCGAAGGAAATGAAGTTGAACACCAAGATTTTCTCTCTGACTTATCTCACACTGTAGAGTCTATTATTGAAGATCAAGAACTTTTAAATCGTCTTTTCGATGCTCTAGAACAAATCAATCCACATTATGCAAAGATCTGTTGGCTTTGGGCCAATGGGTCATCTGAAAGAGACATCGCGAAAGAGCTCGGAATCAAATCACAAAGCACGCTGAATTATCAACGGAGACAAGGCATATCCCAATTAAAGGAAATCCTGAAAGATTGGATTTAAGCGAAATATTTTTTCAACGTTTTCGTTCAATCCCTTCACTCACCTCCATTGAGTAGTGGAAGGGATAAAACAATATTCTCCTTCCAAGGAGGTGAAGCCCATGAACAAATACCACCCACGAGATCGCACGACTGAAGATGAGCTTTTGGATGCTCTCACTGCAATTAGTGTGGTCTCCATGCGTTTAGCAAGAAAATTGACGCTATTAACTAGACAACGTCAATCCTTGGAAGGAGTGAAAAAAGATGAGCGAATTAGCCAAAATCATCGAAGATTTACGAAGCGTCGCTAAGACAATTAACCAAATCGCGAACACTATAGAAGAGCAGTTTGGCTCTCATTCAACAACGGAACACACAAAGGTAGTTGAGCCAACCCTCACACTGGAAGAAGTAAGAGGTATCCTTGCCAACAAATCTCGAGCCGGATTTACTTCTCAAATACGAGCTCTGCTTCAGAAGTATGGTTCGGATCGGTTATCCGGTGTTGATCCAGCCAATTACAAAGCACTTCTTGCTGATGCGGAGGAACTGACCCATGCCACCTAAAGGACATGCCCTTCTTTCAGCATCAAGTTCGGAACGCTGGTTATCTTGTCCACCATCAGCACGGCTTAATGATAATCAAGTAGATGTGACCAGCGACTATGCAGCTGAAGGCACAGATGCCCATATGCTCTTCGAGCACAGATTACGCGAAACCTTAGGCATGGAGACAACTGACCCAACAGAACACCTTACCTGGTTCAATGAAGAGATGAACGATTATGCTGCCGAATATGTTTCCTTCATCCTCGAGCAATTTGAAGTCACAAAACAGACGGATTCAACCCCTATTGTCCTGATTGAACAACGTGTCGATTTCTCCAAGTGGGTTGAATCTGGCTACGGAACGGCGGATTGCATCCTTGTTTCTAACGGTTTACTGCAAATCTACGATCTCAAATATGGCCGAGGCATTGAGGTCTCAGCAGAAGACAATCCCCAGTTGAAGTGCTATGCACTAGGCGCATTAGAGCTCTTCGATGGCATCTTTGATATTGAGACGGTTCGCGTGGGTATTTACCAGCCAAGATTAAACAACATCAGCGTTTCTGAAGTTTCCAAAGAGGACCTCTATCAGTGGGCAAATGAAGTTCTCAAACCCACAGCAACTCTAGCATATGCAGGTGCGGGTGAATTCAAAAGCGGAAGCTGGTGCACCTTTTGCAAAGTCAAGAACACTTGTCGAGCGAGAGCGGAAGCAAATCTTGAGCTAGCTCGAACCGAATTCGAACTTCCTCCCATGCTCACAGACGAAGAAATCGAAGAAATCCTTTCTCGATTAGATGACTTCATCACCTGGGCTACAGATATCAAGGATTACGCACTTCAACAAGCACTACGTGGTAAAGAATGGCACGGATGGAAGCTGGTCGAAGGTCGTTCCAATCGACGTTATACTAATGAGAATGCAGTTGCAGACACAGTCCATCAAGCCGGTTTCGATCCCTTTGAACACAAGGTCCTCGGTGTTACCGCGATGCAGAAGCTATTAGGTAAATCCCGCTTCGAAGAATTGCTCTCAGCTTATATTGAAAAGCCCTTAGGCAAACCCACTCTTGTTCCGAAAAGCGATAAGCGTCCGGTAATGAATACAGTCAAAAATGATTTTATGGAGGTAAATGAAAATGAATAACAACGCCAATCAATCAATGAAAGTTATCACAGGGCCAAACACCCGATGGAGCTATGCCAATGTCTGGGAACCAAAAAGCATCAATGGTGGAACCCCGAAATACTCTGTCTCCCTCATCATTCCCAAAAGTGATACCAAGACCGTCGCCAAAATCAAAGCAGCCATAGAAGCAGCTTATCGCGAAGGCGAAGCCAAGCTCAAAGGGAACGGTAAATCTACTCCTCCCCTAGCCACCTTAAAAACCCCTCTACGAGATGGTGACTTGGAGCGACCAGATGATCCTGCCTATGCGAACTCCTATTTTATTAATGCCAATTCTGCTACTGCTCCGGGAATCGTAGATGCTGATCGCAATCCTATCCTCATTCGATCGGAGGTTTACTCCGGGGTGTTTGGCAGAGCCAGCATTACCCTATTTTCCTTTAATAGCAATGGGAATCGCGGAATAGCCTGCGGTCTTAACAATCTACAAAAAATCCGAGATGGTGAACCCCTTGGCGGTAAAGCAAGCGCCGAATCAGATTTCACCACTGAAGAAGATGATGATTTCTTGGTGTAGTCAGGGTAGAAAAAGGGTGGCGGATTTCTCTGCCACCCTGCCTTTAGTGTGTGAGGTAAGAATATATGAAAACGCTTAGCATAGACATCGAAACGTTCTCCAGTGTGAATCTTGCCAAATCGGGAGTCTATCGGTATGTGGAATCTCCTGATTTTGAAATCATACTTTTCGGTTACAGCATTGATAGCGGTCCTGTTCAGGTAGTCGATCTAGCCTGCGGAGAGAAAATACCACATGACGTGCTAGTGGCACTGGCAGATGAAAGTATTACAAAATCTGCTCACAACAGCTCGTTTGAACGTATCTGCCTTTCTCGTTTTTTAGGGTTTTCTCAAGGTCACTACTTAAGTCCTTCATCCTGGAAATGCTCCATGGTATGGGCAGCATTCTTGGGATTACCGCTATCACTAGAAGGAGTCGGCTCCGTTCTTAACCTGGAGAAAAAGAAACTATCGGAAGGGAAAGAACTCATCCGATACTTCTGTCTTCCCTGTGCACCTACTCAATCAAATGGCCAACGAACCAGAAATACTCCAACGCATGCACCAGATAAATGGGCAGCTTTTAAGAACTACAATGCTAGAGATGTTGAAGTGGAGATGTCCATTCAGGAGAAGCTCGCTAGGTTTCCTGTGCCAGATAATGTCTGGTCCGAATACCATCTTTCCGAAGTGATTAACGACCGTGGTGTAGCTTTGGATTTGACCTTTGTGGAATCAGCTGTCCAGTTGGATAATCGCTCACGGTCAGAGCTAATAAGTGCTGTGCAAACTTTAACAGAAATTGAAAACCCAAACTCCGTGGTGCAAATGAAAGAATGGCTTTCAGAGAACGGACTTGAGACAGACACTCTGGGTAAAAAGGTCGTTGCAGATTTGCTTAAGACTGCACCTCCAGAATTATCAAAGGTCTTATCTCTCCAACAACAGCTCGCAAAATCCTCGATAAAGAAGTATCAAACAATGCAGAATTGTGTTTGTGAAGACGGACGTGCACGCGGAATGTTTCAATTCTATGGTGCGAACCGCACTGGACGTTGGGCAGGACGACTCATTCAATTACAAAACCTGCCCCGGAA
>CALCNS010000202.1 GCA_937897315.1 uncultured Bacillota bacterium | reverse complement strand
GGTTTGTTCTTCAATTTCCTCGATTCGTTGAACATGGAATCGAGCATTCTTTCGCAATGCGACGGCCGCTTCCCGAGGTACCACGCCTAGTTCTGCCCACGCTTCTGTTGCAAGAATTTCCACATCCAGCCACTTTTTAAATCGATTTTCCTTAGACCATAGAGCAGCCATCTTTGGCCGTGAGTAACGATCTATCATTTTATCACCATTCCCTTTTCTTGTAGGTAAGCAGTATAACCTACTTTCTGCAGATGGTCGTTTTTCTTGAGAACTTCCTTTGCCAATTCGGACTTATAGCCGGCAAACCGAGTGGCTAGCTCCGCATTGGTTAATGACAAGATTTGCACGGCTAGTAAAGCGGCATTCTTAGTTCCGTTTATCGCTACGGTCGCTACCGGAACTCCGGTGGGCATTTGAACAATGGAGTGAAGTGCATCGGCTCCTTGTAAGGGCCCGGATGCTAAAGGTACTCCGATAACGGGTAGAGGAGTGCTGCCCGCGATGACTCCGGGTAAATGAGCTGACATGCCCGCTGCAGCGATGACCACGCCAAAATCCCTTTCGATTAATCCTTTTGCTTTCTCGGTGACAAAATCGGTACATCTGTGTGCCGAAGCAATGGTCATTTCATAGGGAACACCGAATTCTTCCAATGTTTTCGCTGCACTGCTCATGTGCGATAGATCCGAATCACTTCCCATAATCAACCAAACCTTTTTCATCGAAACCCTCCTTTTCGAACGATGCATGGGTAATAACCCCGTTATCGTTCGTCTTTATATGGTTATGTGTTCATTATAACACGACGATTTTGGCTTGTCAAAGCAAAAATACGAACAATCCTGTAGGTAGATGATTTTACAATTTGGTCGAAACAGAACTTGACAAAGCAGAGAAAAAAAGAGAGAATGAAAGCAGAGGAACGTTTGAAAGGAATGATTTCATGAAACGTAAAGTATTGGGTCGCTGCCCCGTTTGCTACGAGGCATTGTCGGTTACCCGTCTGCATTGTGATAACTGTCATACTACCATCGAAGGAGATTTTGATGTCTGCAAGTTCTGTCAACTCAGCCCGGAATTAAAAGAATTCGTGGAAGTCTTTATTCGCTCACGTGGAAACATCAAAGAAGTAGAACGCGAACTTGGCGTATCGTATCCTACCGTTCGCAACCGATTGGATACGGTGATTGAAGCGTTAGGGTATACAGTAGACCGGCCGGATAGCGAGGACCAAAAGGCAGCTCGCCGAAGAGCTGTGCTAGAGCAATTGGGCAAAGGGGAACTGTCCATGGAAGAGGCCATGGAGAAAATCAAACAAATTTAGTCGAAATAAGGCAAGAGATGAGCAGAAAATTTCTGCTCATCTCTTTTTCTAAGTCGTTCTCTTGTCTGAAAGAATCTTAGGACCGGCACTTGCGCCCAGACGATTAGCCCCGGCGGCAATCATCGCCATTGCATCTTCATACGTACGGATGCCTCCGGACGCTTTCACACCCATGTCAGGGCCAACGGTTTGACGCATTAAAGCGACATGCTCTCTGGTTGCGCCGGCAGTGGAGAAACCAGTGGAAGTCTTGACAAAATGAGCACCTGCTTCTTTTGCGATGTGGCAAGATCGAACAATTTCATCGTCTGTTAATAAGCAAGTCTCTAAGATGACCTTGACGATGGACGAACCGGCTACGGAACAAACAGCGAGAATGTCTTCCTTAACATCGTTCCACCGACCACTTTTGACTGCTCCAATAGAGATTACCATGTCGAGTTCTTCGGCACCCTGTAAAACCGCATGCCGTGCTTCTGCAGCTTTGATAGGGCTGGAAGAGGCACCCAAAGGAAAGCCAATCACCGTACAGGTTTTCACAGAACTGCCTTTTAACCTTGAAGACACTTGTGGAACATACACAGGATTGACGCATACGGAAGCAAAACCAAATTCAAGTGCCTCTTGGCAAAGACGCTCGATTTGTTCCGAGGTGGCTTCCGGTTTTAAGAGCGTGTGATCAATCATACCAGCGAGATTCATGGTACACTCCTCCTTATTCAGTAGTACTTCCTATTTTAGCACAGGATGGGTCATATGAGAATAGGTCAATTCTCGGATAAAAGAAGGATTCAAACCAACCGGTTTCGAATTGAACGATGTTAATTTGGGTGAAACAATGGAGGTACTGAATTTTGGAAGATAAAGCATTGAAGCCTGGAACCTTGAGCACGGTAAGAGCGTTGGCGATTTTTGCCGTATTGGTCTTGGTCGTTTCCGTTTTTGTCTATATCATGACTAACGGAGCAGAAACGAGACAAATTTTTCTCTCGACTGAGGGTGTAGCGGACATGAAGAAACCCTCTGAAGCAGAAATCTTAATGGAATACCGAACGGATGATTTCTATGCTTATTTCATTCGCAACAAGAATGATATTCAAGCGTTTGCGATGATTAAGAAAATTGGTTTATGGGTGTATGACTATCCTTCCACAAAAAATCTTCAAAAGGTGACTTCACGGGAGTCTGCTTGGTATTACTACGATTTCGTGGCAGTCTCTGAGGGAGATTCGGTTCGGTTTAGAACTCCGCAAGGGGATAAGTTAGAACCGGTAATGCAGCGCAAAGAACGGGTTGGAGCACAGGATTATCTGCTCTTCGTATTCCGGTTGGAACGAGGAGATTTTGAAATAGGCGATTACGCGTTAGAGATTTTAGATGCAAGTCAGCAAACCATAGTAGATGCCACCGCCGGATTGGAGTCCGCACGTTTTACACTCTTATTGGATGAACTGAAACTCGAGGAGTTCGCGAAGCGAAAAGTCGTGGTAGAGAATGGTGAGAACCGCGAATTATGGCCTGAGGTGTTCTTAGCTACCAATCGTTCGTTGCAGGAAGCACAACCTTCTTCTCTGATGATGGACCTAAAGAAATTACCCCATGCCAAACATGTCATTTTAGCGGAAATCGATCGAGGAAGGCACCTAACCTTCTACAGCTCGAAAGAGTTTTATGTTTGGCAAGAACTGGTACGGTACCGCTATTTGCTAGACAGTGATCAAGGGGCTGTACTTGTCATCGTAAGTCCTGATTACAAGCAGATGAACGGTTTTGACGATATCAAGGCTCAAGATGCAGGACTTCATAGTCGTATCCTAAGCATAACCAATCCTGACGAACTCTTGGCTTTGTTTAAAATATTCCAGAGTCCATAAAATAACGGAGGCAGTCTTATAGATTGCCTCCGTTTTCTGTTAGGTCAATGTTTCTTCCAATTGAAGAATTCCAGCACGATCGGAATGGACAAGAATACGAATCTTCGCATCAGGTTTTGACTTTCGGACGGTCCAGGTCACTCGTTTTCGCATATTGCGTTGATAACCGGCACGACCAAATGTATACCATCCTTCACGAGCCATCATAAAACCATCCAACTGCCCCAACGTTTCCTTTTCTTGACCGGTAATGATTTCAATGTCGCCATCGAGACGGGTATATACATCACTCACCACTTTTAATTGCAACGCTTTGGTGGTCACATTGGTTGGAAGCCAACCTCGATTGGCTATATCGAGTGTAATCGTGTAAATGCCATCACTTTCTGTTCGGATGTCCAAACGTTCTACCATCAATTCAGGAAGTGCTGCGGCATGTTTCAAATTAAACGCATGATTCCGTTCGCATTCGTCTTGTAGACGACTTAGCCAAGGATTTTGAGCAAAGTGTTTGGGGTGCCAACCTCCGATTTCCACTTCACCTAATTGCGGATGGTTAAATTTGGTCCATGGCATAAAGGCTTCACCATTTAGAGTTTCGTCATTCCACTTCAATTTGAGTAACTCGTCCTCTTCGCTAAAGCTGTGTTCGGTAAAGTTCTTTTTACCGGTTTTACCGGCTTGTTGTAGCGGATCCCATAACTCGGTAGAGAAGCCGAGTAATCCTTTGTGTTCATAGGACCAGTCCACAAATACACCGTAAATGGGGTCGCCTGTAAATCCTTCCAGGATAGAGACACAAGGATATCCGGTAACCTCTTCACCGATTTTCCCTAATTCTTTATACGCCATGACATCGGCTTTGGGTAAACTTTTATCGGGTGTGTTGCCTGAGGGTCTTAGTATCGCACCCGACATGGTATGAAAGGCTTGCAAAGCACCAATGTTGGGGTGATCTTGAATAAACTTCACCATGGCGAGTGCCTCTGGCTCAGATAATGGGAAAGCACCTCCCCCACGCTGGGTTGCTTGCCATCCGGAAGGGAAATTGCGATTCATATCGAGATGCCATTGGTCTGGCGCTGGTGTAATGGGACCACCCTGATAATGATGTATCAAACCTTCTAAATAAATGTTATAAAATTCTCCTTCATAGTCACCCGGCAGGCGAGGGATTAACAATCGAGAATCTTTGCTGGATACTTTGAAAATGCCTAAAGCATCCTTCACTCGCATGAAACGAACTAAACCATCCCCATCTAGATCTTCCGGATACAAAGCACCGTCAATCCGATCCTCCCAATCCGGGTTCTTTCGAGTCACCGAACGTAACATAAAGGGAGAGTGTAAGTATACTTCGGCTCCATCGGGGTTGACTCTGGGTATGATGTACCAGGTTCGATGGTTCAATAAGTGAGTTATGTTTGCATCTTGACCATAGCCATGAAGCAAAGAGGCAATGGTATGCATACAGACATGCGAAGCCGTGACCTCTCCGGCATGAATATTGCCGTCGATATATATGGCCGGTTTGTGCGTGTGACATCCTGTTTCTTGATTGGTTAACACTAAACACCAAATATCACGGTTTTCTTGGCTTTTCCCAATACTGATTTTCTCTGCTAAACGAGGAAAGAGTTGCACAGCCAAATCTAGAAAGCATTCAATTTCTGCATAGGTATAGTAATGATCATAAGACAATTGCAATGTGGACAATTTCATCCCTCCCGATGTATTCTTGTCTCTTTGATTCGCGATTTCACAAACCGTTTCCTTCCGCTGCACGAATAGTTATTGATGCGAAAGGTTCAAGTATTGTAAAGAATTTTTGGTGCAAGCAGGTAGATGTTTGCTTTGTGAAGAATTATAATAAGTCAAATTTTAAATAGGGAGGGCTTCTCATGTCATATCAAACCGAACAACATCTATATGGCAATGCGGACGGAAACTGGTTTGGTAAAATACTTCCTCTTCGTCAACAAGCTGAAGTCATCAATCGCTGGTTAACCTTGCGCTTGGAAACTGTATTGCCCAAGATCATGGAACGAGAGCAATTTGATGCTTGGATTGTGGTTTGCCGAGAATACAATGAAGACCCCGTTTTCATTTCTCTCATTCCGGAACCGGGAATGAGTGCGAGGAGATTGTCTTTGTTAGTGTTTTTAAAACAAGAAGATCAGACAGTCCAGAGGTTTGTTTTAGCGCGTTCCGGTATCGGAGGGGATTTGTATCAACCGATTTGGAATCAGGAAATTGGGGATCAATGGATCAATTTAAGAGCTCTACTCGATGCAAGACGCCCCCAAAGAATTGGCATCAACATGGGGCATACCTTTGCCTTTGGCGACGGCTTATCTCATGCTTTGTACGAGGAGATGGCAGCTGCTCTGGGTGCAGAATGGATGTCTAAATGCACATCCGCAGAGCGATTGGCAGTGGGTTGGTTGGAAGAAAGAACCTTCGAAGAAACCGTAGCTTATGAAGGAATCATGCAAGTCGCGCACGGAGTGATCTCTGAAGCGTTTTCTTCAAGAGTTATTCATCCTGGTATCACCACGGCTGAGGATGTGGTCTGGTGGATAAGACAACGATTTGTGGATCTTGGCTTGAAGCCCTGGTTCCAACCTAGTGTTTCCATTCAAAGAAGAGGAGCGGTTGGATTGGGTGCGGTTCCCTCTCAAGCCATTATCATGCCCGGAGATTTGTTGCATTGCGATGTTGGTTTTGGTTATCTGCGTTTACAAACCGATACACAACAGAATGCTTATGTCCTACATCGTGGAGAAGAAGATGCCCCTCAGGGTTTAAAAGAGGCACTGAAAGCGGGTAATCGACTACAGGATATCGTTCGAGAGCAAATGCAAGTTGGACGGACCGGGAATGAGATTTTGAAATCCTCTCGTGAAATCGCCATCGGAGAAGGTCTAAAACCCTGTATTTATAACCATCCCATTGGCTATCATGGGCATGGGGCCGGAACAACAATTGGCTTGTTCGATATGCAAGAAGGTGTCCCGGGCAGAGGAGACTATCCTTTGTATGACTCTACTTGCCATGCTTTGGAACTAAATGTGAAATATCCGGTGACCGACTGGGATGGGCAAGAAGTGACTATGGCTTTAGAGCAGACAATTTTAATACGCGACGGGAAAGCTTGGTTCCTTGATGGAAGGCAAGAACGTCTACATCTCATTCGATAAGGTGATAATATGAGCAATCAAACGAAGAAAATTGTCGTCTGGCTGTTGGTAGCAGCTATGGTTTTGCCGATGACCATGACACTTATCGGCTCGCTATTCCGTTAATCAGTAAAGGAGTTTTTAACTATGAAACCATTTCGCATTAATGATTTAACTCATTTTAAAGGGGTAGGGAATGCCGTTGTTTCTCCGAGTGGAGAACAAGTTGTCTATGTCGTGACGGAAATCTTAGAGAAAGAAAATGGATACCGTTCTGCTCTTTGGTTGAAACACGGTGAGGAGCATCGGCAGTTAAGCAATGGACAAACCCCTACCACACGAGACCAGCAACCCAAATGGTCTCCGGATGGAACACATATTGCCTTTTTGTCCAATCGCAGTGGAAGTCAACAGATTTGGATGATGGCTTCACAAGGCGGAGAAGCCAAGAAAATTAGCGATTTCTCGAAAGGAGTTCAGTCTTTCGATTGGTCACACGATGGGAGTACTATCTTCTTGAGTGCAAAGGAGGAGACTCCGGAACCAAAGAAACCCCGTGAGGGCTCCGGTTTTACCCATGTTACACGCCTGCATTACAAAATGAATGGGGTGGGTTATTACGATCGCTATTGGAGTCAACTGTGGTCTTTGGAGCTCAATTCCGGTAAAATGGATCGACTGACCACAGGAGAATTTCATTGTGGTGAGCCCACACCATCGCCCGATGGAAAGTGGCTGGCGTTTTCCTCCAATCGTACCGGTTTAGAACAGGATACGGTGAATGATCTTTGGTTATTGTCCTTGGTAGATGGGACTATGATGAATTTGACCGAACAAAAGGTTTCTTTCTCTGGGATTTCTTGGCTAAAAGACAGCAGTGGATTGGTTTATGCTGGGCATCACAAAGGTCAAACTCCAGGAGCTGAAGCCGAAGTTTGGCAAGTGAATCTGAAAGGGCAACATCATTTACTGACTCCCGGATTCCCCTATATGATTGGCACAGCAGCAGGCTCCGATGTTCGCATGGACAGCGGTAGCAACGGCCCCAAGGTAGCTACTTGTGGAAAATATGTCTTATTCACCGCAACCAATGGCGGTAACTCTTATTTATATCAATTAACATTGGCTACCGGAGTCATCGATGTTTTATACGGTGAAGGAGATATGGCTGTTTTCAGCTTCCATGAAGCAAAAGGAGTTTGTGTTCTCAACAAAACGACTCCAGAAACGACTGCAGATTTATGGATGGCAGATTTAAAAACCGGAGAATCCTTCCACCAAGTCACGGCAATCAATAAAGGGTTGTTCAGCGACCGTTGGGTTGCCAAAGCGGAAGTAATTCATTTTACTCATCCTGACGGAACCGTTTTGGAAGGGTGGTTGATGAAACCTTATGCTTATGTAGAAGGACAGCGCTATCCTTTGGTCATGGAAATCCATGGGGGCCCACATACCGCATATGGTAATAGCTTTTTCCACGAATTCCAAGTGTTGGCAGGCATGGGATACGGGGTATTCTATGGTAACCCCAGAGGCTCTATTGGGTATGGTGAGACCTTTGCCCAAGCGATCATTGGAGATTGGTGTGGAATTGACGCCGACGATTTATTGTTCATGGCACAGGAAGTCAGCAAGTTACCCTGGGTAGATGAATCCAATATGGGCGTCACAGGTGGCAGCCAGGGCGGCTATTTTACGAACTGGTTAGTGGGACATACTGATATGTTTAAAGCTGCGGTAACTCAGAGAAGTATGTCCAACATGTTGAGCAAGTATGGAACTGCGGACAATGGTTGGACACATGATAAACGGGGTATGGGTGGAGCCGATATTTGGGATAGTGAGAACCTCCTCATGGAACGCTCGCCGATTCGGTATGCCCCTTTTGTTAAGACTCCTTTACTGTTCATTCACAGTGATCAAGATCATCGTTGCCCATTGGAGCAAGCAGAGCAATTCTATGTTGCTCTGAAGCGCTTAGGTGTAGAGACGGAAATGGTCATTTTTAAGGGAGAGAATCACGAGCTTTCTCGCAGCGGAAAACCGGCTAATCGGTTAACTCGCTTGGATTTCATCATGGGGTGGTTTAGTAAATACTTAGGGGATAGAGCCGATTCTATTGTGAATGCATAGAAAAAATCCGATCAAGGTGGATCCTTGATCGGATTTTTCTACGATCGGTGTTTTTCACGGTACGAACGCCAAGCTCGATTGAAACGCAACATGATTAACTCCGAGACACTTAAGCCGCCTGCAATAGCTAAAGTAGAAGAGAACACGGTAATCACTCCGCTACCTGCCATAGCAATGTTGCCTTCCAATGCATATCGTAGCGCATTGTAAGCAGCCGTCCCTGGAACGAGGACAATAATACCCGGAATGATCATGGTAGTCACGGGTTGATGCAACCTTGGTGCGAACAGGTATGCAATCATGCCAATACAGAAAGCAGCCAAAGCGGTGCCAAATACTGCGTGAGAGATCCAGTGTTTTGCCATCATCCAACCAATGGAGCCTGCTACACCGGCAATGAGGGTTGGTTTCAAAGGAACATCAAATAAGTATGCATAGCAAACCACTGCAATGAATGCAAATAAAAAATCAATATGCATTAGAGTAACCTCCCAGGCAAGAGGGTAAACGCGGTATAGACACCTGCTGCAATGGTAATTAAAGTGATCATTGCCTCAGACATGCGTGCAGTACCGCTGATCAAATCCCCATTGGTTAATTCTCGAATACTCGTCGTAAGTGGAACACCAGGTAACAATAAGAACAAAGCAGCCAATAACACGCGATCCAGTCTGGATGGGTCCAATTGTGGATACAAAAGAGTAGATCGGAAGAGCGTCGTGTAGGGAAAGAGTGTAGATCTCGGTGGT
>CALCNS010000201.1 GCA_937897315.1 uncultured Bacillota bacterium | reverse complement strand
TTTAGATGTGCCCCACATGTGTTTACCCATAGCTTTCAGGTGAGAGATCTGTACAGGAATCTTAGCACGGCGTCCAATTTCCAATGCCTCCGCTACGGCTTCCACCACGGTATCGTTCTCGCCACGGATATGAGTAAAGTAAATTCCTTTGTATTCGGCAGCAACTTTGGCCAACTCGGTGATTTCGTTGACTTCGGCGTAAACACTTGGGGTGTAAATCAACCCGGTTGAAATCCCAAAAGAGCCCTCTTCCATGCTTTGACGAATAATCGCCTTCATTTGCTCGAGCTGATCGGCATTGGCAGGGCCATCTTGGAAGTTCATCACCATTTGCCGGGCATTTCCTTGTCCGGTTATGAAGATGGCATTCGGCGAGATTCCTCGTTGTTCGAGTTCAGTAATATACTCCTCTGTGGTGGTACCCATAAAGGGTTCAGCTTTGGGGTTCATACGTTGCTGCATGGCTTTGCTGGCTTTAGCCATCGCTTCGGTGCGTGGCACCATGGAGCCACCACATTGCCCTAAAACTTCTGTCGTGACACCTTGCTGCATATGCGATTGAGCCCTGAAATCGACTAAGAGCGAGGTATCCGAGTGAGTGTGAATATCGATGAAGCCCGGGGCTAAGACTTTACCTTGGGCATCCACCGTTTCTTTGGCTTCCATGTTTGCCAGTGAACCGATTTGAGTAATGACCCCGTTTTCCACAGCAACATCTGCAAAATAGGAAGCCGTTCCGGTTCCGTCCACTACACGAGCATTACGAATAATGAGATCTACCATGATGTCCCTCCTTATATAGGTATGTTATTTACCACTCAAGAAATCCAAGGCGATTTGGCTTAAGGAAGCCATACCAATGGCAATGGCATCTTCGTCAAAGTTATATTTGGGATGATGTCCGGGAACATTGCAATTCTTGGCTGCGTTTTCAGCACCTAAAGACAGCATAACGCCCGGTGCTGCTGAAGCAAAATAACAGAAATCTTCACCGCCCATGGATGGACGTTTCTTGATAAAGACATTCTCTTTGCCGAGCACATTTACACAGGAATCGAATGCCAAAGCTACCATGGTGGGGTCATTGACAACCGATGGAATGCCCTCCGGGATTTCGATTTCATAAGTGCAGCGCATGGCTTCACATACCCCGGCTACAATACGCTCAATTTGCCCGGGAACGGCATTGCGCACATTGGGTTCTAAGGTGCGAATGGTGCCGGTCATTTCTACGCGGTCCGCAATCACATTGCCCCGGTATCCCCCTTGAATGGTACCAATGGTGACGACAATGGAGTCCAAAGGATCCACTTCGCGGCTGGCAATGCTTTGCAAAGCAGTCACGACATGAGCAGCAGCCATAATAGCATCGACCGATTTATGGGGATGTGCACCATGACCCCCGCGGCCATTGATGACGATTTTTAATCCTTGTGTTCCACCGGAGGAAGGCCCGGGCATCATGGCAATTTTCCCAATTGGTAAATCAACTGTGCCAATGTGTAAAGCAATCACGGCATCCACTTTGGGATTCTCCATGGCTCCCTGTTCGATCATAATCTTGGCTCCACCCGGACCTTCTTCTGCCGGTTGGAAGAACAATTTTACTTTACCGGGAATTTGACCTTTGATTTCACTTAGAAGAGTAGCAACTCCCATGAGAATCGCAGTATGTCCATCATGACCACAAGCATGCATGCGATTGGGGATTTGCGACTGATACTCTACACCGGTTTGTTCCATAATGGGCAAACAATCCATATCGGCACGAATGCCAATACAACGATCTCCCGGTTTTCCACCTTCAATTAAGCCCACCACGGCGGTTGTTCCGATGCGGGTATAAGGAATACCCAGAGAGTCTAGGTGTCGCATCACCGTTGCCGAGGTCTCGAATTCTTCCCAACCCGGCTCCGGATGCCTGTGAAATTGACGGCGATATTCAATAAAAGTTTTTTCCTGTTCTTTAGCGCGTTGCAACAAGGTATTCATGGCGAGCCCTCCTTCAATGTTTGCTATTCATTTCGTATAGAGAAGAATCGAATCCTTCTTCCCCTTTTTATTTGTGATTTAACAAGGATTTTACCAAGGCTCTCTTTTGGACTTTACATTAAAATTTTACAATTAGTTTACAGGTAGAATCGGTACAAATAGGTACAATGAAAGGAGTTTACGATGGACAAGGATAAACTCACCATCAATCAATTGAACTTACATTATGGTGACTTCCATGCATTAAAGGATATATCAATGCATATACCCGAAAAAAAAGTGACTGCCTTTATCGGCCCATCGGGCTGTGGCAAATCCTCTTTCTTAAAGAGCTTAAATCGGATGAATGACTTGGTAGAGACCGCCAAAATTACAGGAGAAGTCTTATTGGATGGAGAAGATATTTACGGTAAAATGGATGTCAATCTATTGCGCAAACGGGTTGGGATGGTCTTCCAAAAGCCAAACCCCTTCCCAATGAGTATTTATGACAATATTGCCTATGGACCTCGAACCCATGGCATTCGTAACAAAGCCAAGCTCGATGATATTGTAGAGCAGGCACTTCGCAATGCTGCCATATGGGAAGAAACCAAAGATCGCCTAAAAAGAAATGCTCTAGGACTATCGGGAGGGCAACAACAGCGTTTGTGTATCGCTCGGGCTATGGCGGTAGAACCCGAAGTCCTGCTCATGGATGAACCCACCTCTTCGTTGGATCCCATATCCACAGCCAAAATTGAAGATTTGGTTTTAGAACTGAGCTCCAAGTACACAATTGTCATCGTCACACATAACATGCAACAAGCCGTACGTACTTCAGATTTGACCGCTTTCTTTTTATTGGGAGAAGTCATCGAAATGGCTACAACAGACCAATTATTCTCCATGCCAAAAGATCAACGCACCGAAGATTACATTACTGGGAGGTTTGGCTAACATGCGGAGTAAATTTGACGAACAGCTCGCCCTACTGAATCAATATATGATTGAAATGGGTACGCTTTGTGAAACGATTATTGCCGATGCTAACCAGGCCTTGTTAGAAAACGATGAGGGTTTGGCACGTAAAACCATGGCAGCCGATGCTGAAATCGATAGAAAAGAGCGCGAGATTGAAAGTCACTGCCTAAGACTTCTCTTACAACAGCAACCGGTGGCCCGTGACTTAAGACAAATCTCCTCCGCTTTAAAAATGATTACCGATATGGAACGCATTGGGGATCAGGCCGCCGACATTTCGGAAATCATCACCTTTGGTAGCATTCACGAAGAAGACATGGTACGACCTATCGATGAAATGGCGAAAGCGACCATGAAAATGGTCATAGAAAGCATTGATGCCTATGTGAACCAAGATGCTGAACTGGCTCATAAGATCATTGCTTATGACGATGTCGTAGACGAACTTTTTAATGAGATGAAACGTGTTCTAGTAGAACGGATTGCCACCCAATGCTGTGACGCTAACGCAGCTTTGGATTTACTGATGATCGCCAAATACTTTGAACGAATTGGTGACCACGCGACCAACATTGCTGAATGGGTTCTCTTCTCCATTACCGGATCACGCGAAGGAGATGATTAAATGATTTATGTGGTTGAAGATGATCGCAATATTCGAGAATTAGTTGTGTATACCCTACAATCCACCGGCTTTGATGCAAGAGGATTTGCCGAAAGCGAACCCTTTTTCTCGGCGATGCAAAGCAAATTACCCGAGTTAGTGATTCTTGACATCATGTTGCCCGGGAAAGACGGGATAAGCATATTAAAGCAAATGCGTCATACTCCTTATACTAAGGATGTACCAGTCATTATGGCAACTGCGAAAGGAACTGAGTTTGACAAAGTCTCCGGGCTCGATAGTGGGGCGGATGATTACATCACCAAACCGTTTGGTATGATGGAATTGGTTTCAAGGGTGAAAGCCGTCTTGCGAAGGAGCGGACGCGGCAATCAAGAAGATGTCCTTCAAATCGGTGCTTTGAGTTTGCATGAAACAAAGCATTTGGTTTTTGTAGGAGAGGAGCCGGTCAATCTTACCTTAAAGGAATTTCAATTACTTCATCACCTAATGAGAACACCCGGTATTGTTTATACACGCGACGTGTTATTAACCGACATTTGGGGATATGATTTCCCTGGAGAAACTCGCACCGTGGATGTTCACATTAGAACCCTGCGACAAAAGCTGGGAGCCTGTGGAGATATGATTGAAACGGTTAGGGGCATGGGATATCGGTTGGTGAATTTACAATGAGAAAGAATGTTTTTTTAAGAATCTTCCTTTACTCGATATTCGCTGCGCTGATTAGTAGCGGTCTAATTTTTGGTCTTCTTTACCGTAGCAGTTATGAAAGTACACAGGCAGAATTGCGAAAAGAAGCCCTTATTTATTCTGTTGGTATCGAGACCGGAGGATTCTCTTATTTAGAGGGGCTAAGAAATGCTCCCAATCGCGCTTTACTCAATCGAATCACCTTGGTGGCGGAGGACGGAACAGTATTATTCGATAACTACAGCAATTTCGCTACCATGGAGAATCACAACAACCGTCCCGAAATTATGGAAGCACGCAACACCGGTAGTAGCCAATCAATTCGTTCTTCCGATACGCTACGGCAGCAAACTTTTTATTATGCTTTATTGTTGCCCAATCAGCAGGTTCTGAGAACTGCCGTGACCACCGATAGCATCTGGGCTTCCCTTTGGCAGTTGATTCCATGGTTCGTGTTCTTTATCGTTCTTATTGGTATCGTTTCGTTTTTCCTGGCAAGCCAGGAAACCCGAAGACTGATGGAGCCGCTCAATCGATTGGACCTCAATCACCCTCTAGAAAATGACACATACGAAGAACTTTCTCCATTACTGGGTCGCATAGAACATCAGAACAGACAATTGCAAGACCAAATGAATGCCATGCAAAAAGCAAAATTGGAGTTTGAAACCATTACCGGTCATATGAGCAATGGCTTAATCCTGCTGAATGCCCAAAAAGAAATACTAACCATCAATGCAACCGCAACACAAATGTTAGAACTCCCCAAAGAGAACATAATTGGAAAAAATCTTCTACTTATAACGAGGAGCCAAGACTTAAAGAACCTTTTTGACAAGCTAACTTGTGAGCAAAGCGAAGAAATGCTTTTGAACTACCGAAGAAAGACCTACCAGTTTTTGGCGCATCCCGTTTGTTACGAAGAGAAATTTAGTGGAGCTGTGCTGTTTATCCTCGATGTGACCGATCGACAGGCCGCGGATCAGGTTCGGCGTGAGTTTACAGCCAATGTATCTCACGAACTAAAGACACCTCTTCAATCCATATCGGGTTATGCAGAAATCATTAAGAATGGTTTAGTAAAACCCGAGGACATCCCACAATTTATTGAGCGTATCCATCAGGAAGCACAGCGTCTCATACACTTAGTTGAAGATATTATTAAGATTTCCAAACTCGATGAGAACAAAACCCCCATGAACCCCGAACCGGTTGACCTTTACTCACTTTCCGCAGAAGTTCTCAAACGCTTACAACCACAAATGGATGGGATGCGTTTAAAAGCGGAGCTTCACGGAGAACCTTCCTTGGTTTTAGGAAGCAAAGTCCTCTTGGAAGAAATGATTTTCAACCTTTGCGATAACGCAGTGAAGTATAATAAACTCGATGGTTTGATAGAGGTTACGGTTCAAAGCAAAGGTGACACCGTGATGTTCCGAGTGAAAGATACCGGAATGGGTATTGAATTAGAGGATCAAAATCGTGTTTTTGAACGTTTCTTCCGAGCAGATAAAACCCATTCTCGTAAAATTGACGGTACCGGCCTGGGATTAGCTATTGTCAAGCACGGCGCTCGAGTACATGGAGCTTCCATTGACTTGCTAAGTAAGCCGGGTAAAGGTACGCAAATTAGTATTCTATTCCCAAAATTGTAAACCCACTGAATTGAAGAAAAAAGAAGGAAAGCGTTTCCTCCCAGCAGAATACAGTATTGAAGAGATTGTTCGGAATTCCTCGGAGTTTCGCTCGATAGATACGAATTCTGCTAAAGGAGGAAACGCTATGAAATTAATTGTAGCCATTATCCAAGATCAAGATTATCGAAACTTAGGCGATGCGTTAAGAGAGAACAATTTTCGCTCGACTCGCATATCCAGTACCGGTGGATTTTTGAGCACAGGGAACTCCACTCTGCTCATTGGTGTAGACCCTGAACAAGTGGACCAAGTGGTGGATCTAATTAAAACCCATTGTCATGCTCGCACTCAGCTAATGAATGCCACCCCAACAATTGGTGGTTTCATGGGGGCTATGCCACATTATCCGGTTGAAGTAGTGGTGGGCGGTGCGATTATCTTTGTGCTAGATGCAGAGAAAATAAACCTCACCCAGTTACTACAACCAGAAGCGTCCACTCCCCCTGAACAAAAGTAAGGAAGTAAACAAAGAAGTCCGAAAGAAGCGTTGCTTCTTTCGGACTTCTTTGCTTTATTTCAGCTTCGCCAGCCCTTCGGCGTAGAGGGATTCTTCCAGTTGCACATAGCCAACTTCTTTGATTAAATCTGTTCCCTCAGTGAGGAAGTATGTAACAAAGGCATTGACGTGATCTTTTACCAAAGCTTTCTCTGTAACATACATGAATACCGGGCGAGATAGCGGAGCGTAGGTGCCATCTTTTATGGTTTCGAAGGTTGGTTCAACCGGACCTTTTCCAGCATCGATTTTGACGATTTTTAGAATATCTTTGTTCTCAACATAGTAAGCGAAACCAAAGAAGCCTAAAGAGTATTTGTCACCGGCAATGCCTTGCACTAAGACGTTGTCATCTTCGCTGGGGGTAAAGTCCGTGCGGACTGCACCAGATTTACCATTGACCACTTCTGTAAAATAATCGAAGGTTCCGGAATCGGTACCCGGCGCATATAACTTTATGGGTTCATTGGGCCATTCAGCTCGAACATCACGCCATGTTTTTACGGTAGAATCCGGGCTCCAAATCGCCTTTAATTCGTCCATGGTTAGGCTTTCCACGAAATCATTGGACTTATTTACCATAACAGATAACCCGTCAAAAGCGATTTGGAACTCTACATAATCAATTTTGTTTTCTTTCGCAATCGCTGCTTCACTTTCCTTAATGGGACGGGATGCATTACTGATATCGGTTTCACCAATGGTAAACTTCTTAAAACCGCCACCGGTTCCCGATACACCTATAGAGATGTTTACATCCGGGTTGACTTTACGGAATTCTTCTGCAACTGCTTCTGTAATGGGGAAGACAGTACTGGAGCCATCGATGATGATGTCACCTGTCAGTTTTGCGGGTGCCGGAGTGGGTGTAGGGGTAGGAGCCGGTGCGGGAGCTGGGGTATTACAAGCAGATAGAGTGAGCAATGCAACGAGTAGTAGGATAAAAGTTGTCATCCATTTTTTTCTTAGTGTACTTTTCATAAGTATCTCCTTTCAAATTTACCTCTATATTTATATCCAATCAGAACTTTTGTTCTGATTTGGTTTACTCATAGGTTTGCTGGAATTTGTTGCGGATAATAATGGCTGTCATGTTTAGTGTTAATAATAACGCCATAAGAATCATAATCGCGGCTGCGGTAAGGTCTCGGAAATCGGCACTGGGTTTGCTCATCCAAGTATAGATCTGTATGGGCATCACGATGAAGGAGTCCATGATGCCTTTTGGCAAGGTGCTAACAAAGCTGAATGCACCTACCAATAAGAGGGGAGCCGATTCTCCCAGCGCCCGTGAAATGGCGAGTATAACACCGGTAAGGATGCCGGGTAACGCACTCGGAAGCACAATCCCTTTCACCGTCTTCCATTTGGAAGCGCCTAGTGCATAAGATCCTTCCCGAAGCGATGCCGGAATCATTCGGATGGCTTCTTGAGTTGCGACGATCATAATGGGCATAATGAGGAGTGACATGGTCAATGCTCCTGAGAGGATGCTTCGACCTAAACCAAGTGTTCTGACAAAGAAGGACAGCCCCAAAATACCATAAACAATGGAGGGAACCCCAGCCAGATTTGAAATGTTAATTTTGATAAAGCGAGTGAAGCGGTTCTCCATGGCATACTCTTCCAAATATACTGCTGCGCTGATAGACAATGGTATGGAGATGAGGGCAGTCAAGACCACCAGCCAAAGACTACCGAGCATGGCGGGAAGAATGCCTGATTTTGACGCAAAGCGTGAGGGAAAGTTCATAAAGAACTCCCAATTGATGAATCGTGACCCTCTGGCAATGAGGTCTGACAGTAAGATAACGAGCACGAAAATGCTGACAAAAGCTGCCGTAGCAAACAAGAAATGAGCAAGCTTATTACTAAACTCTCTTCTCTTGTTGTAACTGATAGGGTTTTTCATAATGCTGCGGCCTCCTTCTTCCTTTGGATGAGGCGATGGGCAAATAAATTCATGGAGAAAGTTATGAGAAAGAGCAATAAACCAACCGCATATAAGGCGTAGTAACTAGTCGTGCCGTGAGCGTTATCTCCTTGGCTGGCTTGAGCGATGAAAGCAGTCAG
>CALCNS010000200.1 GCA_937897315.1 uncultured Bacillota bacterium | reverse complement strand
CTTCCTGGGGGTTGGGTATTGGTTACCGCCACATCTCACTCTCCACCTGCGGTATCACATCACAGATTAAGCGGTTGCAAACAGAAGACTTACCCATCAATTTGTCGATTTCTTTACATGCTCCCAATGACCAAATACGCCAACAAATCATGCCAATTGCGAAACGATATCCCATGGACGAGTTGCTCATCGCTTGTAAAGAGTATTCTGAACAAACCAAAAGAAGAATTACTTTTGAGTATAATCTCATTCAAGGGATTAACGATAGCCAGGAACATGCCAAAGAACTGGCGGGGAAATTACGTCGCATGTTAGCATTTGTCAATCTTATCCCTTTAAATACCGTGCCGGAAAGCAGATTGCGTCGTAGCTCACAATCTACCATTCAACAATTCGCAGATGTTCTCAATCAAAACGGGATTGAATCCACGATTCGACGTGAAATGGGTGGAGATATTTGGGCAGCCTGTGGCCAATTACGAGGTCAATTCAACCGCTGAGAGGACGATGTAAAATGAATCTTTTGCATTATGGTGCCGCTACCCACAGCGGCAAAGTTCGGTCTATGAATCAAGACAGTTTATACGCTGGCAGAATGGAGCGAAACGATGGTTTTGGCATCCATTTCTTTGCCGTTGCCGATGGCATTGGTGGTTATAGTGGTGGGGATACCGCCAGTAAAATAGCCATTGATACGTCTTGCAGTTTTCTGAAAAGCCGAAAACCGATTTGGCCAACGAACCAAAACAATTCTGGTTGGATGGACCTTTTACGAGAAATGACCGAAGAGATGAATCAAAAGATTCTACAAGCCGCTCAAGCGGATCCTCGTCTACATTCCATGGGCACAACCTTTACCGGTGTGATTGAGACAGCTGGGATGTTATACTTATTGCATATCGGAGATTCTCGCTTATATCATTGCGATGCACAGAATATTTACCAAATATCTTCAGATCACTCCTGGTCGGGCGAACTGCTGCGAAGTGGGCAAATTTCATTGGAAGAAGCAAAGAATCATCCCAATCGCAATGTGTTAACCCAATCTTTGGGATATGCTGGGAAAATTCAAGCAGAGATTAAAGTGATTGAGTTATCTCCACAATCCTCGCTCTTATTATGTAGCGATGGTTTGTATAATTTGGTTCAAGATAGCGAACTACTGACGTCTATGCAAACAATGAAAGAACCTTATGACACGGCACAGGAATTGGTTGCTTTAGCCAACGAACGAGGAGGAACAGATAATATTACTGTGATTACAGCCAAATACTTGGCAGAGAAAGTAGGTGATCCACAGTGATAGATGCGGTATTAAAAGACCGTTATGAAATAATCGAGCAAATTGGCAGCGGTGGTATGTCCATTGTTTACAAGGCCAAAGATTTGAAGCTTGGTCGTTACGTTGCGATTAAGGTGTTGCGCGAAGAATTCTTATCGGATGCCGATTTTTTACGCCGATTTCGCCGTGAAGCCGAATCTGTACAACGCTTAAATCATCCAAATTTGGTCGCGACTTACGATGTACAAGTCACCAATCCTCCGTATTACATCGTAATGGAGTTAGTCGAAGGAGCCACTCTCGACAAAATTCTGATACAGAATCACTTAACTTACGAACAAACGGTATATTACGCAGCTCAAATGGCTCGGGCCCTCGTTCATGCACATACCAATAAAGTCATTCATCGTGATATCAAACCCCACAATATGATGATTGATGCCAATGGTCAACTAAAACTAACCGATTTTGGAATTGCATTGACCGTGTCGACTTCTACTTTGACCAATACTCGAGCGATTGTCGGTTCGGTTCACTATTTTTCACCGGAGCAAGCTCAAGGTAAGCCGGTTACCGAGCAATCGGACTTATATTCCTTGGGCATTGTGATATACGAAATGTTAGCCGGAAGGGTACCTTTCCGAGGAGAAACACCCATTGAACTGGCTTTAAAACACGTACAAGAAGAAGTTCCACCATTACAAGACTTTTGTCCGGATCTTCCTCCTGCCATCGAAAATGTTGTGATGAAGTTATTAGAAAAGAATCCAGAGGACCGTTACGAAAGTGCAGAAGATTTGCTTGACGATCTAGAGAACTTATTAAATGCAGGAATCCAACCAGACATTGAACGTCTCAAAAAACCAAAGCCACTATCCACGGCCGAAAAAGCAGAAATCAAACGGAAACGAGTGATGTGGATGCGTCGCGGAATTATTACTCTTGTAACACTACTGATTCTAGGTAGCATAGGGATGGTAGCGAATATGCTGTTGTTTGGACCCAATGGCGATGCGGTCACTGTACCGAATGTTCAAGGTAGAAGTCTAACAGACGCTGTGGCTTTGCTGGATCAATCCCATTTGAATTATCAAATATTGGAAAGTGTTTATGATAAAGATCACCCAGAAGGAACCGTATTACGTCAAACACCCGCTGCCAATTCGCAAGTCAAAAGTGGACGTATTGTCAGTTTGACCGTTAGTAAAGGGATTGAGTTACGACAAGTTCCCATGGTTGTCGGGGCAACCGAACGAACGGCTGTTGTTCAAATGCAAAATGAGACCTTTCAAGTGAAGGTCGTTTTTGAACAAAGTTCTACTATTGCAGAAGGCACAGTGATCCGTCAGGAACCCGAGTCCTTTAAGAAGATTCCCATGGGGAGTGAAGTGCTACTAACGGTATCCAGTGGCTTACAAAAAATCAAGGTACCGAATCTTCAGGGAAAGACCGTAGCAGAAGCACAGAATCTACTTTTGGAAGCGGGTTTCGGGTTGGGAGACGTGGGTGTCACCGCGGATCCTGCTCGGCCCAGAGGTGTTATCACAGCACAACAGCCTTCGGCCGATACCGAGCTTTCGAAAGGTTCGGCTGTTCACGTGGTCGAGAATCAAGGATCTCAAACGGCAACCATCACCATTCGTTTTGATAATGAGAAGGAAAGCCTAATAAAGGTGTTAGTTACGGACAGTTATGCAACATATCCCATAAGAGTGGTATATGAAAACACGCACTATAAAGGGGAAGAACCTTTGACTTTGGAAATCCCCATTGTTTCACCGGCTACGGTGGAAGTGTATCGCAACGGTAAAATGGAATTTAGTAAGAAATTTTAAAGGGGTGGCCTATGCCAAAAGTGATGGTGACCAAACGAGTGGGCGGTCTTTATGAACTCATCGATCCGCAAGGAATCACCTTTCAGGGAAAAAGTCGAGGTAAAAACAAAGAGAACGGTATCTTAATTGGTGACTGGGTCGAGCTCAGTGAAGAAATGATGATTGAGAAAGTGTACCCACGGAAAAATGAGTTGACACGACCTCCACTCGCTAACGTGGATCAGCAGATTTTGGTCTTTACAATAAGCTACCCCCCTTTGCATCGTGAGTTGTTGGAAAAAATGCTGTTGCAAGGAGAACTACAGAACATCCGTAACGTAATTGTTCTGCAAAAAGCCGATCGTAACGACTCAGAGGAAGCAGCTGTACTAGCAGCTGAATATGCTTTAGCCGGGTATCCTGTGGTTCAAACTTCGACCTACACTGCAACAGGCTTAGAGGAGTTACACGACATTCTTCACGGTAGAATCTCTGTATTTGCCGGACCTTCCGGAGTTGGCAAATCGAGTTTATTAAATGCTTTATTTCCTGATTATCGCTTACAAACAGGAGAGTTAAGCGAAAGAATTCAGCGTGGTAAACACACCACTCGTCATACCGAGTTATATGGCACCCTACAAACTGGATTCATCGCCGATACACCTGGTTTTTATCGCTTGGAAAGTCCATTTGTACCATCCCGAGATTTAGCTCATATGTTTCCGGAAATGCGCCCCGTTTTGGGAGAATGTCGTTTTGTATCTTGTTTGCATGACCAAGAACCAGACTGTTCTGTAAAGGAATTGCTATCGTCGGGACTCTTGTCACAGGGAAGATACCAAAGTTACCTGCAATTACTACACGAAATGAAAGAACGAGAGCGAGGACAATACCAATGATTCGCATAGCACCTTCTATATTATCTGCTGATTTCGGGAATCTACTACATGAAGTACAAGAGGTATGTAAAGCAGGTGCCGATTGGATACATGTCGACGTGATGGATGGAGTTTATGTTCCCAATCTCTCCATTGGGTTTCCAGTCCTACGAGCTCTGAAGGGTAAAGTCGACAAACCCATCGATGTGCATTTGATGATCACGGAGCCAGAACGGTATTTACGTGATTTTGTTGAAGCGGGAGCAAATACCTTAGTAATCCACGAAGAGTCCACGGTTCATTTACATCGTTCCATTGCTGCCATTAAGGAAATGGGGATTCTTGCGGGAGTCGCATTGAATCCTCATACCCCCTTAAGTGTACTAGAGTACATCATAAACGATTTAGATATCGTCATGCTCATGTCGGTCAATCCCGGATATGGAGGGCAAAAATTTATCCCGTCTGTCTTAGGGAAAATTCAGGACTTAAAAGAGATGATGGCGTGCAAAGGAGCACAAAACCTTATCGAGGTGGATGGAGGAGTGACGGCAGAAAATGCCGGAGCCTTAGTTCGAGCCGGTGCAAATGTCTTGGTATCCGGTTCAGCAATCTTTGGGAAACCAGACTATAAAGCAGCAATCGAAGCCATTCGCGCATCTGTATAATCAGATGCCCTTTTTTCTTGCTTTGTCAAGAATAATTGTTGACAAAAAATCGCTAACGTGTTAATATGTCAAGGTAAATCATTGACGCAAAGCAGGTGAAATTATGGAAGACATGTTGGCCAAAACAGAGCGTATCAATCGCTTACTCGACTTCTATCTTCCCATGTTCAACCAACGTCAACAGGAGATGCTGACTCTGTATTATCGAGATGACTTTTCCCTGACCGAAATTGCCGATACCTTTCATATATCTCGTCAGGCGGTTCATGATCAATTGCATCGCTTGGTCCAGCACATGGAGCAAACGGAAACCACCTTACAATTGTATCAGAAGAACCTTCAGCAATTAGAGGTTCTAAATCAATTATCAGAGAAAATACAACGTCTTTCTGGGTATTTACCTCCTACCGTCGTTGGAGAAATCACTCAAATCATGCAAAAATTACGACAATTATAACCGCGGAGGTGATTCTACTTGTTTGAAAGCTTGTCGGAGAAGCTACAAAATACATTGAAGAAATTACGCGGGAAAGGTCGCTTAACCGAAAACGACATCAATGAGGCCATG
>CALCNS010000199.1 GCA_937897315.1 uncultured Bacillota bacterium | reverse complement strand
ATTGAATCGAAGCACGATCGAAATTCAGAAAGGAACGTTCTCTTCCTGGTGGGCGAATAAAGAACGTAAAGATCAGTACGAAATCGAAGAGAACCAAAAACTCAGAAGTGAAATCCGAGAATTGCGTGAGTCTGCAAGAAGAACAGCTCAATGGTCTGATCGAGTGGAGAGCACTAAGTTTGGGGAAAGAGGAGTAGATCGAGGATACATAGGACACAAAGCAGCCAAAATGATGAGGAAATCAAAGAACACAGAAAAACGCATGGAACGGTCAGCCATAGAAAAAGAGAAGCTCCTTAAAGATGTAGAATCAAACGAAAGCTTGAAGATCTTTCCCGTTCCATACACGAAGGAAGTTTTAGTGGATGTTAGGGACTTTTCATTAAAGCATCAAAACAGACAGATATTTGATGCCATTCATTTCACTCTTCGACGTGGGGACCGTGTTGCTCTAGTCGGGAAGAATGGAAGCGGGAAAAGCACGTTCATTCGATGGCTCATTGGCGAAGAAATTGCTTCTCAAGGGTTCTCTTTTCTCGGTAGCCAAATAAAAATTAGTTATGTTCCCCAGAACCCAACCGCTGTTAAGGGGTTATTACGTCATTTCATTGAGAATAAAGCGGTAGATGAAACGTTGGTGAAGACCATCCTTAGAAAAATGGGTTTTGAACGGAGTCAATTCGATCGTAATTTAGAAGAATACAGCTTTGGGCAGAGAAAAAAGCTGTGGTTAGCCATGAGCCTTTGTGAGCAAGCACATTTATACATTTGGGACGAACCATTGAATTATCTGGATGTCTTTTCGCGAATGCAAATAGAAGAATTATTGCTAAAGGTTCGCCCAACCATTCTTTTTGTGGAACACGATGAGTCTTTTGTAGAGAATGTTGCCACCAAAGTTCTATCCTTGCAAGCCTGTCAAACAGCTCTTGCAGGAAATAATCCTACGTGATATTCTATGAATCGAGATTCACTCATGGAAGGAGGTTACGGTCTCATGGACTTGGAGGAAAAACAGATTTTGGCTCTCATTGAGCAAGCATTACTTAAGAAACCAGAAGCATTCGAGAGCTTGGTTCAAATGTATGAAAAGAAAGCCTATTTGTTGGCTTATCGACTCAGTGGAAATCCAAATGATGCTTTAGAAATGAGTCAAGAAATATTTATAAAACTGTACCGTAATCTATCCTCTTTCCGAAAAGAGTCTTCATTCAACACTTGGTTTTATCGTTTAGCGACCAATGTTTCCTATGATTATTTGCGAAAAAGGCAAAGGGAAGATAAGCATATACTGATTCAAAAAGAGGATGACGATAGTGATGCGAAAGATCAGGCGGACCTTACGCCATGGCCAGAGGAATTATTCGAACGTAAGGAGTTACAGGAATTAATGCGCCAGGCTATGTGGTTACTGAGGCCCGATCACCGAGAAGTGCTTTACTTGTATGATATAGAGAACCATAGTTATGAAGAAATCGCGGAGCTGCTTGACTGTCAGCTAGGAACCGTAAAATCTAGGCTGCATCGAGCCAGAAATGCCTTGAAGCAAATCATTCTAGATCGCAGGGAACTTTTTGAAGGGTATCTTCGTCATACCAATCAGAAAGGGGGTAGCGGAGATGGAATGTAATCAATGTATAGAACTCCTTCGAGACGTCGAGCGAAAGATGGATCCTCATCTTCCGACAGACCTTCGCAACCATCTGGATACCTGCCCTCATTGCAAGTCGGAATTACTCTGGTATCAATCTCAAAGAGAGATTTGGCAAGAACTGAATACAACAGAAATTCCTGTCAATCTGCATCAGAATATTATGTTGAAGATTCGGGACATACAAGAAGAAACCGAAACCGTTTCCGAGTCTGGGCTACATTCCTTTCTAGATAAAGTTCATGCTTGGTTTCAAACTTTACGTTGGAAGCAGGGTTTGGCGGTGGCTACAGCCTCATTGCTGATAGTGTTAACGGTTGCTACTCAATTACCTAAAAGAAATCCAGCACAAACCGTTGAGAATCTAAGCCTTTCTGAAGATACTACACTCCGTCATGATGGCCCTCAAATGAACAAAGCCATTGAACCACCGACTATGATGATGACTGCACCGGTCTCAGGAGCTGTATCGGAGGAACCCATCTTTATTGAGTTGGAGATGACAACAGAACAGTGGCAAGAATGGGTGACCTATTTTACAGAAAAAGAAGTCCCATGGACTACTGAAGGAGAGGAAGACAATCCTATTTACATTGTTGAAGGAACAGGCAAGGTGATTGTCGAATATTATAAAGAAGTTCTTATACCAGAGAATGCTTTCTTGCTTCAAGAAGAGGTGGAACCGGAAGATAAAATTCCGGAACAATCTCAAGTGTTGCAAGCTTCTCAAAAGTATCGCTTATCGATTCGTTTGCAACCAAGCGAACCTTAGGACAGGAAAGAATTCCTGTCCTTTTTTCCAATATAAAGGAGGAACTATGAAAGAAGTAAAACAGAGAAATGTTCCAGAGATGGATTCACCCGAATATTTAGCTAAAAAGAAGCATTTTGAGCGCATGATTACCGTCTATGGGAAAAATGCAGTATCCGATCTTTTGCATGTACATCGCGAGTGGACGATTGAACGAATCCTTGTTGACCGTGATAACAGATCGGAAGCCATTCGAAAAATCGTGCAGACGGCACAGAAGCGAAACATTCAAGTCAAAGAAATGACACGAGAACAATTGACACGAATTTCTAGAAACAAGGATGAAGACCAGGGTATCGTTGCCGATGTAGTAGGAAATATAGAAACCGATTGGAATAGTTGGCTCCAGTCCGCTGCCTCCACTGGCCGGTTAATCGCTCTCGATGGTGTAACCAATCCGGTCAATGTTGGTATGATCATTCGTTCAGCAGCGGCAGCCGGTGTGGATGGAATTCTTATCCCGGACAAAGGTGTTCCTGCCATGAACCAACCGCTTCTGATCAAAGCTTCAGCTGGTACCGTATTTGGTATGAAGTTGTACCGGTGTCCTGAGTTAGCAGGCGCGCTTGAGCTTGCTAAGTCATCTGGATTTCAAATCATAGGTCTGAGTGGAGATCAAAATGCACTCAATTTATTGGACCATAAACCTGGCAAGAAAGCCATTTATGTGTTAGGAAATGAGAGTGTAGGATTGGCCGAAGAAGTTCAACAATTATGCAACAGCTTCTGTCGAATTCCTATGGCCAAAATGGTGGAAAGTCTAAACGTCGCAGCAGCAGCTACTTTGTTGTCCTATGCCATCGGAACGATCCGAGAATAGATTGTATAAAATAGATTTGTTTTTATGCCGTTTCTGCATAAGTTGAATCTTAACGTGGAACAATAAGTATAACTAAGGATGTTTTTGACACTACCACTTGACATTTAACCCAAAACAGCATACAGTATGATGTGTATGATTGATGAGAAACATCAAGCATTGGAAAACGGAATGAGCACAGAACCAACAAAAAAGGAGCGAATCGAATGCCGATAACCAAGCAAACTATAGACGGAAATACCGCTGCAGCGCATGTAGCTTATGCCTTCAGCGACGTCGCAGCGATTTATCCAATTACCCCTTCTTCTAACATGGGCGAAGTTGCCGATGAATGGGCAGCTTACGGTCGAAAGAATATTTTTGGTCAAGTACTGAAAGTAACAGAAATGCAATCAGAAGCCGGAGCAGCCGGCGCTGTACATGGTTCTTTAGCAGCGGGGGCGCTAACTACCACCTTTACGGCCTCTCAAGGTTTACTATTGATGATTCCCAATATGTACAAAATTGCAGGCGAAATGCTACCTACGGTGTTCCATGTATCGGCTCGAGCGGTAGCAGCCCATGCTTTATCCATTTTTGGCGACCATCAAGATGTCATGGCTGTTCGTCAAACCGGATTTGCCATGTTGGCTTCTGCATCTGTTCAAGAAGCGATGGATTTGGCTTTAGTGGCACATCTGGCAACTCTAAAAGCAAGTATTCCATTCCTTCATTTTTTCGATGGGTTCCGTACTTCTCACGAAATTCAAAAAATTGACGTGATCGGTTATGAAGAAATGGCGAAAATGATGGACATGGATGCAGTGAAGGCATTCCGTGCTCGTGCCCTCAACCCAGAGCATCCGGTTCAACGTGGAACCGCACAAAACCCCGATATTTATTTCCAAGGCAGAGAGACCACCAATCTCCAATACGCAGCAGTTCCCCAAATCGTGGAAGAAACCATGCAGCAAGTTGGTAAGCTCACCGGTCGTCAATACAAGCCGTTCGATTATGTTGGCGCACCCGATGCGGAATATGTCATTATTTCAATGGGTTCTAGCAACGATACCATCGAAGAAACTATACAATATCTCTTAGCCAAAGGTGAAAAAGTAGGGTTATTAAAAGTACGTTTGTACCGTCCGTTCTCTGTTCGTCATTTCCTTGACGAAATGCCAAAGAGTGTGAAACGCATCGCTGTTCTAGACCGCACCAAAGAACCAGGTTCGATTGGAGAACCGTTATATATGGATGTCTGCTCGGTCTATTCCAAATAAGAAAAACAACCGATCATTGTTGGTGGACGTTATGGGTTAGGGTCCAAAGAGTTCACACCTTCCATGGTGTATGCTGTTTTCCAGAATTTGAAAGCGGATCAACCCAAAAATGGTTTTACCGTAGGCATTACCGACGATGTATCACATACCAGTTTGCCCATTGCTACCCGTATTAACACGTTACCGGAAGGGTCCTATAGTTGTATGTTTTATGGATTAGGTTCCGATGGTACAGTGGGTGCTAACAAAAACTCCATTAAGATCATTGGCGACCATACGGATTTGTTTGCCCAGGGATATTTTGTATACGACTCCAAGAAATCCGGTGGAATCACCACTTCGCATTTACGCTTTGGAAAGAAACCTATTCAATCTCCCTATTTGGTTGAAGAAGCAGAATTCATAGCTTGCCATAATCCTTCTTTCGTAGATAAATACGATATGGCCGGGTATTTAAAAGAAGGTGGGATTTTCCTGCTTAATTCTCCTTGGACAGCAGCAGACATGGAAGAGAAACTACCCGCTTTCATGAAGAGATCCTTAGCTCAAAAGAAAGCTCGTTTTTATAACGTGGATGCGATTGACATCGCGCGTGAAACCGGTATGGGCGGTCGCATTAACGTCATCATGCAATCCTGCTTCTTCCATATAGCTAATGTCATTCCATCTGAACAAGCCATTGATTACATCAAACAAGCGGTAGTCAAGTCTTATGGAAAGCGCGGAGAAGAAGTTGTAAAGATGAACTTCGCTGCCATCGATCAGTCCATTTCCGGATTACGAGAGATTCCGGTTCCCGCTCATTGGGCATCTGCAAATGATGTAGACCAACCTACGCAAAATGTTCCAACATTCGTCAGTGAGGTAGCCCGTCCTATGGCAGCCTTAAAAGGGGATGATTTGCCGGTAAGCAAATTCACCACCGATGGTAGTTTCCCCATGGGTACTACTAAATATGAGAAACGCGGTATTGCAGTAGATATTCCTGTTTGGGATGCAGCCAAGTGCATTCAATGCAATCAATGTGCGTTCGTATGTCCTCATGCTGTTATTCGTCCTTACTTAGTGGACGAATCGGACCTAACCGAAAAACCAGAGTCATTGCAGTATAAAGCAGCCATTGGTAAAGAGGCTGCCGGAAAGCAGTTTATCATTCAAGCTTCTCCGTTAGATTGCACCGGTTGTGGAAACTGTGAGCAAGTCTGTCCGGCCAAAGGCAAAGCCCTATACATGAAACGCCTCGATGAAGTTCATGATGCTGAAGTAGCCAATTATAACTTTGTTTCTTCCTTGCCACAGTGCGAGAATAACTTTAACAAGAATACCGTGAAGGGCAGCCAGTTTACACACTCGTTGTTTGAATTCTCTGGTGCTTGTGCTGGTTGTGGTGAAACTCCGTATATTAAAGTCATTACTCAACTCTTTGGTGATCGTATGGTAGTTGCCAATGCCACCGGGTGCTCTTCCATCTATGGCGGTAGCGCACCTTCCAATCCTTATACGACCAATTGCTTGGGTCAAGGTCCTGCTTGGGCGAACTCCTTGTTTGAAGATAACGCCGGGTATGGTTATGGCATGGCAATCGCTTACATACAACGTCGTGATGCACTAGCCGAGCTGGTGGAAAAGGCCATGGCAATGCCCATAGCTGAAAATGTAAAAGAAGCCATGCAAGCTTGGTTAGCAAATCGTAAGGATGCTAAATTATCTCGCCACCATGGTGATATTCTGAAAGAATTAC
>CALCNS010000198.1 GCA_937897315.1 uncultured Bacillota bacterium | reverse complement strand
TGGGGGAACGAGGTTTTATAAAAATAGTAGCAGACAGCGAAAGCGAGAGAGTTCTAGGAGCCCAAATGATGTGTGATCGAGCCACTGACCTTATTGACAGTCTGACCTTAGCTCTCACACAACAAATGACGATGAGTCAACTTTTACAAGTCATTCACCCTCACCCCACATACTCCGAAGGGATAGGCGAGGCGGTGGAAGACTGGTTTGGACATGCTATTCACATGGCTCCTAAACGCAAACTATAATCAAAAAAGCCTTTGGATGAAAATCCAAAGGCTTTACAAATATCCCAAGACATGCTAATATTACGTATATAAAAATAATTATATCTGTAGCAAGGAATGACGCATGTGAGTGAAAAAATCCGAGGAAACAACCCCTTCTCTGCCCTAAAACACCATAATTTTCGATTATTCTGGTCGGGTCGTGCCGTCAGCTTAATTGGTTCTTGGGTGCAAAGAGCGAGTCAATCGTGGTTGGTTTTGCAAATGACCGACTCTCCACTAAAACTAGGGCTGGTCAATGCCGCTCGCTTTATGCCGGTCATTTTTTTATCGCTCTACGCGGGTGTATTATGCGACCGTATCCCTAAGAAGAGAGTGATTTTGGTCACTCAAACCGGCCTCATGTTACAAGCTCTCATCTTATCGATTTTGGTTTTCACCGGGAAAGCCCAATATTGGCATATTCTGTTGCTATCCATTATGGATGGCATCTGCACCGCTTTCGATAACCCTGCTCGGCAATCCATGATTAGCGATACGGTACCACGCGAAGATGTGCTGAATGCAATCTCATTAAACTCCGCCATTGTCAACGGGGCTCGCATCATTGGACCGGCCATTGGTGGTTTTGCCATGGATGTCTTTGGACCGGCGTTGGCTTTCTTTATCAATGCAATTAGCTTCCTCTTTGTGATTGTGGCGCTTCTCATGATGAAATTACCGGAAAAGCTGAGCCAAGTGAAGAAGAAGGGCACATTCAGTGAAATCAAGGAAGGGTTGCAATATTCGTTAAAAACACCGACTATTCGCACGGTGTTAGGCATGGTCAGCTTCACCAGCATGTTTGCCTTGAACTTATCGGTGTTAGTGCCGGTTTTTGCCGCTCAAGTGCTCGATATGAGCGCGACAGGGTATGGTTTACTCATGTCCTTCATGGGAGCAGGTGCGGTGCTGGGTGCATTTGGCATTGCCTCCTTATCGCACCGTGGTCCACAAACCTTGTTGATTTATACCGGCGCTGCTGCGGTTTGCATTTTAGAAATGACGATGATCCTTCCTCACACCTTTATGACTGCTGCTGTGGTAATGTTTGGTATTGGTCTCATGCAAATCACCTATAGCGCAACCTGCAATTCGACCTTGCAACTCACCGCACCCGATCACTTAAGAGGACGAGTCATGTCGCTATACTCGATGCTAAACGGTGGAGTAACCCCCTTTGGTAATACCATTGCCGGAGCGGTTACCGAGTTTGCCGGAGCGGGTGTCGGATTCTTCTTCTGCGGTTTCATGGGCCTTTGCTCCACTGCCTTCCTGTTTTCACAACACAAGCGCCATAGCCGTGAGGCGGATCAGCGAGCGGGATTTAACACCCCTATGTAATCTCAATATAACACCCGAACCGACGAATTGATGCGCCGGCTCGGGTGCTTCTTTATGGATTTGGCTGACAAGTGGGGCAATAGTAAATACTACCTCCCATATAAGCTTCTTTTTTAATCGAGTCACCACATTTAGGGCATGGCGCATTCATGCCATTCTTAGACATTTTGGTTGCATAACCACCTGGTTTACCGAGTATATCTTTTTCGGTGTCACGGCCACCTAGGTGGGTCATTTCGGTCAAAATGCTCTTTACACTTAGGTAAAGCCTTTCAAACTCTGTTTCTGTAAAAGAAGATACTTTGAGTTTAGGGTGAATCCCCGCGTTCCATAGGATGTCTTGACAACAGCCATTGCCTAGCCCAGGAATGCGTTGCTCGGTCGCAAGAAATGCCTTCGCCGATAAACTGCTTTGTGAGCGATCAATTTGCATAAAATAATCTCTATCGAACGATTCACTCAATGGATGAATGGCTTGGCTGGCTTTTATGTAATAGGGGTTCTCAAAGGTTCCGGTAGCAAATGCCCAAATACCCCCATACATGGCAATGGTCACATAGAGACCGCTGCCATCGGTAAAGAGGAGTTGCAACTGGTGCTTGATGGGATGTTTTTCTTCTGCCGTGTAGTAGCGCAAGACCGTACCATCGCCAAACAGCACAGTCATATCATCCCAAACCATCTCCACCATGCCGGACTGGGCTTGGCACTGCTGAAAACTCTTCCCCTTTAACTTTATTGCATAGTCATTGGGGTCTCCCACATACCATGCAAACTTGTGTGGACTTGAATTTGCGTTCGCTTGCGCAATGATCTTACCGTGGAGTGTTTGGTTGATTTGCTCTGCTAAGACTCTGGCTTCCGGTAGTTCAATCATAAAACAAACCTCCCTTTATATCGGTGTATTTCTCGAAGATAGCTTTCGGGGTCTGTATCCCCTTCACTATTTATGCACAAAACTCTAGATTCGGGGCCCAGCTGGAATTGATGTTTCAAATCTTGGTACTCTGGGTTTTTACATAGTTGCCAAAGAAGCGCAAACCCCGCTGCTCCGCTCTCCCCAGAAATGATGCGAGGATCTTCTTTGCTAGGATATGCCAAGCGTGCCATGGCTTCTGCTGCAAAGTCATCGGGTAAGGTCACAAAAAAGTCTCCCCGATTCTGTAAAATCGGCCAAGCCAAAGGATTGACTTCTCCGCAAGCCAAACCCGCCATGATTGTCTTTAATTCTCCTCCGACGACTCTGGTATGCCCATCGTTCGCAACCACGCTTTCGTAGCAACAAGCTGCTGTTTGAGGTTCGACCACAATGCAAATCGGTCTCTTGTCTTGGGAGAAAGAGGAGAAGAAGCCAATGACCGATGCGGCAAGTGAACCCACACCGGCTTGGATAAAGATGTGGGAAGGCAACTGCTGATTCATTTG
>CALCNS010000197.1 GCA_937897315.1 uncultured Bacillota bacterium | reverse complement strand
AAAATCTTCAATCTGATCTGCGATGAGATTGGTGTTGGTCACGACGACCTCATAAGCCTCTTCTGCTGTCCAATCGTTGAATTCTGCCAACATTTCTTCGGTATTGCGCAAATGCAGAAGGGGTTTGGTTTCGTCGGCTTCATAATCCTGGCCTGCTTGTAGGATGTCTCGAAACACTACGTCTTCTGGTTCTAAAAAGTGTACGTCACCGGTCGCGGTCACCGGGATACCCAACTCCTTACCGATTTCATAAATAACCCGATTGATTTTACGTAAGCCTTCCTCATTGGCTACTTTACCATTTTCTATGGCAAAGCGATTATGCCCAATCGGCATGACTTCCAAGAAATCATAGAATTTTGCCAATTCTCTGGCTTGCTGACATGTTTTTTCAAAATTTCCTTCAAATCCATCGATTAACGTGGAGTAGAGTTCCCCATAAGCACAGGCCGAGCCGACAATCAATTCAGACCGGGATGCCAATAAGTCGGCACGTAAGACCCGTGGCCTTTTATAGAAATTATGTAGATGTGCTTTGCTTGTCAGCTTGTAGAGCTCTTTTAAGCCCTTCTTATTCTTTGTTAATACCACACAGTGTTTATAACGACGATCCTCCAAGTGATCGATTAAATAAATCTCACACCCATAGAGAACTTTCATTTTTAAGTTCTTCGCCGCAGCCGCTGCTTCAGGATATGCTTGTAAAACACCATGATCGGTTATGGCAATGGCTTTATGACCCATTTCGAAAGCACGTTTCACCAACGCCCCTGCCTCGGGTAAAGCATCCATACTGCTCATATTGGTATGGGCATGTAATTCTACCCTCTTCTGTGGAGCGAGGTCCGGACGCTTTTTCTGAGGAGCCTGCATTTCATTCACGGCATCCGCCAAAAACGTCAGCTCGTTCTCTTCAAAGCGATCCATTGATGCTTTTCCACTAACGAGGACCCAATGTCCTTCCTTGAGTTCGTCCATGCGCTGTGGTATGATGCGATTTCGCTGACCATATGCATTCGTGCTGTTACCGCTGTTTGAATTCGAGGCATCTCGTAGCATTACTTTCACAGTTAACGAATCGGTACCATCATATAGATCAAAGCGATAGATGATTTGCCCGTTCCGTAGGTTTTGCTTATCCATACTGAAAACTTCACCGTTGATGATCTGTACATGAGGTGCTTCCATAATTTGCTTTAAAGGAATTGGCTCGCCTTGAATGGTTTTTCCGAAAAAATGCTGGCTTTTATGGCCATTGCTACGAATGGCTTTTTGTGTCTCCAGTTTGATCTTTTCGACCTGTGCCATCACTTCTTCATCGCGTTTTCTTCTAAATTCCTCGTCCAGTTGCTCTTCTGTTTTGTTTATTTGAACCGGCTGCCAAGTCTCTTCAGGTTCATTTAGGAGCTCCGGCTCCCACTCTTCTGATTCTTTGTAAGGACTATCTGCCAGTGGATCCTCAAATTCAATGCTCACGGTAGGTAATGATGTGCCAGCCCTTGGTTCCGAAACTTCGGGGAGGGCATCTTGCCAGCTCACAGTGAGAGACCATCGTTGATCAATAATTTTCTGCAAATCCCGGACACATCGACTCCGAGACTCCGCATCCACAGAACCCGATAAAACCATATGCCACTGACGGCTGCCGACATCAACGAGTAAACGTTCGATTTGACATACCTCCGGCATTGCCGTGGTCAATTGCTGACAAAAGCGCTCCAATTCTCGATCTCGTTCGCTCATCGGGTCGCCTCCTTATAGTTTGTTTGAAAGGGGTTGCCTTAGGACAGCCCCTTTCGATTATGCTTACTCGATTCGGTCTTTGGTCACAACCGGGATTCTTGCATCTTCGCATGCTAACAGAACGCGTTCCATATCCCCATCAAATTTAACAATGACATGTGTGACTAGATCATCGTGAATCTGATTGGGCATTTTTGCAATGGGTAGTAACCCTTCAATATTCGCGCCGGCACGCAATAATTGGCGGCTCAAACGAGCTAACTCCCCTTTTTCATTTTTCAAAAGTACGGTGATTCGGTTACCCTTGCTATATAGACCCGCTGCGGACATAAACATTTGCATGACGCGAGCCATGGGAATAATTCCCAAAAACTGATCTGTGGTATCGTCTTGCATAACGGGTAAAAACATCACTCGTTGTTGAGTCAATAAACGGGCTGCCACCTCAATAAAATCATCTGCGTGCACATACGCAAATTCAGTCTTCATCACATCGCGTACCAATGTTTGATCTAAATCGGCATCTCTGCGGATATAAAGATGCTCATAAATATCGAATACATCGATGACACCCATGATTCTGCCAAAATTGGCAACGGGTAACGCACGAAATCCATAGAACTCCATGCGCTTCAATGCATTACTCAAACTGTGATCTTCTGTAACAGCGATGACTTCTTTGCGTTCAATCATAATATCTTTGCAATACATGAGATACCTCCTTCAAAAAATAACGTTACACTTGCATCGTTTTCCATTTACCCAAACGATAACGCCAAACCACCAGGAAGAAGCGTACAAATAAATCTATAGTCATTGCCCACCAAACGCCCATGATACCAAATCCAAAGCGAATCCCTAACAAATAGGACAATGGGATTCTCAGTAACCACATACCAATGGCTTGGATATACATCACCCACTTAGTATCACCTGCGCCGCGTAAAACGCCGTTGATGACTCCCCCCATTTCTAAAGGTATTTGAGCAAATCCCATTAACAATAAGTATTTCGCTCCAAGCGAGATGACTTCTTTATCGTTTGTCAATATTGACATAATCCAAGTTCCTCCGAAAATCAAAAGGAACGAAGCAAAAATAAAAAATGCCATGGATAAAATAAAAATCTCGCGAATGTATCTTCTAGCCAAGTTTAAGCTCTTAGCCCCCAAACTTTGACTGACAAACGCAGTTGCAGCAATCCCCAAGCCAGCCGCAGGCATATAAGAAATCCCTTCTGCTTGCATACCTAAGTTATGTGCAGCCAATGCAACCGTACCGAACGTAACAATCACGCTAGTCATGACAATAGAAGCAACCTGCCAAAAAAGATCGCCGGCGGAGCTTGGCACACCAATTCGTAAAATTCGTTTGACATCGGGTAAGAACAAACTACGAACATCTTCATTCCGCAATTGTAAACCCGATAGTGGTGAAAAAATGATATATAACGTTAAAACTGCTTTAAATTTTTGACCAACAAGGGCAGCAATTGCCGCACCTCGAATGCCCATAGCGGGAAGCCCTAGGTTGCCATAAATCAATAACCAGCATCCAACGATGTTGATGATGTTAACAATCAAGTAAATCATCATAGGTATACGGGTGTTGCCAACTCCCCTCATAATACCGGCACTAATCTGTATCATTGCAACTAGGGGTAAAGAAAACAAAGCAAGT
>CALCNS010000196.1 GCA_937897315.1 uncultured Bacillota bacterium | reverse complement strand
TTCTATGTAGGGACATTTGTTTTGTCTACATCCATGAGGATGGCGAGGGATGTATTCACAGGAACTTGGCGCAGAAGCTTCAAGAGATATGTCAAAGTATTCTCTTGCTGCAGTTACCGCTTCAGCCAAACCTACCCGAACAAAAGCCTTACAACAACAAGGTCCTGTTACATCAGCGATGGCATTCACAACCTTTCCTACAACCCTCATCGTTTTTGCTGTTTCCTCATCTTTGGGGCAAGCTGCTCTTAGAATCACACTGAATGATGCCCCAATGGCCGGTACGACTCCACATATACCGGTTAATCCACAATAACCCCCCAAAGCTTGTTTTTTCGTTCTCTGTAAGGCTTCGGAGATATGTTGATTCGTAATTTGAAGAGTGCCCTGGTTTTTCAATGAAGCGAGTAGTGCTCCGGCAGCGATCCAAGCATTTTCGCAACCCAACATAGGCACTTGGTCATACTTCATAAGTCGTTCGGCAATGGCAAAAGGACTTGTCTCTGATGCTGTTTCGATTTCTCTAACCAGAAACTCAAATAAACCTTTACCATGACAATCATCGCAAATATAATGCCCTTGCGAACAGCAAATGTTACCCAGTTCAACTTTATGGCAGATCTGGCAAGTCATTTCTCTACCCATGCTAAAGTAGTCCAATGTTTGCCCGCAGATTTGACAATGCTCCGTATTTGCCTCATTTGGCTGCAACCCTGCAGCTGCCACCTGTGCTCAACAACTTGCATACTGCTTTAAGTTTTTTCCCCTATAATCTTCCACTGTTAGTCTCCTTATACTTTTTTCGTCGCCTACAATGTTTCATCGATCCAAGCGCAGATGACCATGTTTACACGACCATCTGCCATGAACACGACTCCTTCTGCTTCCAGCAAGTTGTGCTGTATATCGGCACTCAATCTACTGGCGATGGTTCCATCCTTCATGACCACCCTGTGCCAGGGTAGCCCCTCCGGGCAACAGTGCATGGCTCTACCAACCTCTCGAGAACCATGAGGTTTTCCCAACATACGTGCAATTTGACCATAGGAGGCAACTCTACCAAAAGGAATATGCTCCACGATGCTATATACTTGGTTATAAAACTCGTTCATGTTACACTCACCCCATCTCATTAAAACTGTTGGTTCATCAACTTCTTACTCTAAGGGTTTTAACCCATCGAATAATTCGTTATAACTTTTCATCCCTGCGCATCTTCCGTATGAAAACTGCTTGTTCTCACCAAAGGCCAGTAAAAAGCATTTGGTTAGTTCTTCTACCGTCACTTCTAAATTTGTAAAAAACTGAGTATAAGCAAATTCATACCCTTTCGATTTTTCTTCAAAACTGCTCGTGATAAGGGATTCACATACTTGGTCTAAAGGGTACAGCTTAATATGAAGAAGCTCGTGCACGATCACTTCTTCGAGGTTCTCTTGTTTGGGATTGATGGTGTTCAGTAAAAGAATGGCTTTACGATCATCTGGATCCAGCTTAATATCCCCTGTTTTGCGCCAGTTTGGGTCTGTTACTGTTTCTAATTTTATATCCCATATTGGAGTGATTCGAAGTATTGTACACCATTTCTCAAAAGTTTTTTGAATATCCATGTTGGTTCCCTTTCGTGTCTCTAGGTTCATATAGTACCTTGTTCATTTTTTACTGCGCCAAATCTCAACAGAGTGATTTACTCCACCGGGTTCATTAAAAGCACAGTCTTAGTTCAACTTTCTCTAGTAGCACTCCTTTAAGGTACGTAATGGAAGAATAACTTTAAGCAACCTCATGACGAACGCATTGCGAATTTTACGAAAAAAGTTCGCAACTCATATTGACAAAACTTGATTTGACATTTATGATGATATCATATCAAATAATGTTGATGTGAGGTGATACATGAATGACGGATTATTCTGAACAAGCGAAGATCTTTAAGGCTCTGTGCGATGAAAAGCGCTTACGCATACTCGAACTGCTTCGAGGTGGTGAAAAATGTGCTTGTGAATTATTGGAACAATTGGATTTTGGCCAGTCTGGTCTTTCCTACCACATGAAGATTTTGGTGGAATCGGGTATTGTAGATAGTCGTCAAGAAGGTAAATGGACCCATTACAGAATAGGAGAAGAAGGAAGTGCTTATGCTGGTTTGCTTCTAAAGAACCTAACCACACCGAACGAGAAACCGGATGTAAGGAATCCATGTAAGTGTTAAAGTCCAGTGTTGAGGTAAGTATGTATGCGAATGCATAAATGATTGGAGGATGAAATCATGGCAAGAATATGGTACCCTGTTATTGATTATATAGCATGCACGGATTGTGGTGATTGTATTAAAAGATGCCCCCAGGGAGTATATGATTCCAATAAATTCCCTTCACCTGTGGTAAAAAATCCTAACGAATGCATCGACCACTGCCGAGAATGCAGTATGCATTGTCCTGTTGGAGCGATTTCTTACGTAGGTGATCATGCAGATTTGGCTCCAACCAATGGGAA
>CALCNS010000195.1 GCA_937897315.1 uncultured Bacillota bacterium | reverse complement strand
CGTATTGGAGATGATACCACCTTATCACAAATCATCCGTTTGGTAGAAGAAGCCGCTTCCAGCAAAGCTCCCATTTCTCAATTAGCGGACCGCGTTTCTGCTGTGTTTGTTCCCATAGTTATGATCATTTCGGTGATAGCCACCTTAGTTTGGTTGGCTCTTGGCTACCCCTTTGATTTTGCTCTTTCCATTGGCATAGCCGTTTTGGTCATCTCCTGTCCTTGCGCATTGGGCTTGGCTACTCCGGTTGCTATTATGGTCGGTACAGGTAAAGGTGCAGAGAACGGGATCCTGATTAAATCTGCCGAATCCTTAGAGATAGCACATACCGTGAACACCGTCATCCTGGACAAAACGGGCACTGTCACCGAAGGGAAACCGCAAGTAACCGATATCATCACCGTAAACGAGATTTCATCCAACTATTTATTACAGTTAGCAGCTTCTTTGGAAGAAAAATCCGAACACCCGTTGGCCACTGCCATATTGGATTATGCGAAAGATAATGAAGTGACTTTACTTCCTTCATCAGATTTCGAAGCCGTTGCCGGACAAGGAATTTCGGCCATCATTGGCAACCAGCGTATTTATAGCGGCAATCGCCGTTATATGGATGCGCTCCAAATTGATGTTTCTTCAGCCGAAGAAACAAGTGATGCACTAGCAAACGAAGGCAAAACCCCTTTGTATTTCTCCAACAGCCATCAGTTACTTGGTATGATTGCTGTAGCCGATGTCGTAAAGCCTACCAGCAAGCAAGCTATCGCCGCCTTAAAGGCTTTGGGGATCGATGTTGTCATGCTCACTGGAGATAACCGAAAAACCGCAGTGGCCATACAAAAACAAATGGGCATCGATCGAGTCGTTGCAGAAGTACTACCTCAAGACAAAGAATCCGAAGTTCGGAAGCTCCAGGAACAGGGGCGCAAGGTTGCCATGATTGGCGACGGCATCAACGATGCACCTGCATTAGCTCGTGCCGATGTAGGTATCGCCATTGGAGCGGGAACCGATGTAGCCATTGAATCTGCCGATATTGTGCTCATGAAGTCGGACCTCATGGATGCCGTAACCGCCATCAATTTAAGCGAGGCAGTCATACGCAACATTCGCCAAAACTTATTTTGGGCCTTCTTCTATAACACTTTAGGAATCCCGCTGGCCGCCGGCGTATTCTATAGTATTCTCGGGTGGAAACTTAGTCCCATGTTTGCTGCTGCAGCGATGAGTTTGAGCTCGGTCAGCGTGGTTAGTAACGCATTGAGACTCAAGTGGTTCCACCGACCGGAAACTCTCTCTACTCGCCCCCAACTCGGTAACATCCCCCGCACAGTTCAGCAAAGTTCATTACAAATCCAAACCAATCCATTACATGAAAAAGGAGAAATTGAGATGACAAAACAAATGATGATTGAAGGCATGACCTGCATGCACTGCCAAAAGAGAGTGGAAAAAGCATTAAATGCAATTGATGGAATTTCTGCCAAAGTAGATTTAGCAACCAAAACCGCAACCATTGTGTACAGCAAAGAAGTGAATGACCAACTTCTCATTGATGCCGTTGTTGATGCCGGTTATGAAGTCATCTCCCTAAAGTAAGGGGGATAGACATGAAAGCAGATCCTAAGCTAGTCCTACCATTACTAAAGACCGCTCGCGGACAACTAGATGGGCTTTTACGCATGGTCGACGAAGATCGTTATTGTATGGATATTTCGAATCAGTTGCTGGCGACCATTTCCATATTGAACAAGGTCAACCGCGAGGTTCTTAAAGGTCACCTTAGCCACTGTGTGCGCGAAGCTGTCATAGATGGCAATGATCAGGAGAAAATCGACGAGATTCTAACTCTACTCGATAAAATCAGTAAGTAAATTAAGGGCACCCATCTCAAGTGGGTGTCTTTTTCTATGCCCATCTTGACACTCAAATTATTTCGTGCTACTATTCTTTAGCATACAAAGATATTTAGATTGCAAAGGAGATAGATCTATGAATCCCGCTCGTCCAAGAGATTCGCGTGGAGACCTTACAGAGGGGCCTATTGCGAAAAAGCTCTTAATATTCTCCCTGCCTATGATTGTAGGGAATCTCATTTCTCAGTTATATAATGTTGTGGACTCCATTGTCGTTGGCAACTTCGTTGGTTCCGACGCCTTAGCAGCCGTCAGTGCCAGTTTCCCAATCATGATGCTCTTTAATGCCATGTTTTGGGGTGTTGCCGTTGGAGCGGGCATTGTGATTGCACAAAACTTTGGAGCCAAACGTTACGATGTCTTAAACAAAGCCGTCAATACTGCTTTTGGATTGGTTTATGCCAGTGGCCTCATCATTACGATTATCGGAGTACTTTTCTCAGGCCCTTTACTACGTCTCTTAGGCACACCTGAAAATATTATCGGAGATTCTACGGTGTACTTGGCGATTATCTTCGCTGGTACATTAGGTAACATGGCTTACAATATTGGTGGCGGAATTTTGCGTGGCATGGGAGATTCCCGCTGGCCTTTAGTCTTCTTGACTGTGAGTGCCGTCTTAAACATCGTACTGGATTTGCTTTTTGTGGTTGTCTTCCACTGGGGAGTAGCAGGAGTGGCGATAGCCACTATTATCTCCCATATCGTCTCAGGTGCTCTGGTGCACATTCGTATTAACAGCGGAGTGTACCCCGTTCATGTAAGCTTAAAGAGCATGCTTCAAATCGACAAACCGTTATCTGCTACGATTATTCGTTTAGGTGTTCCCGCTGCAATTCAAAATGTGGCGATGTCATTAGGTTCTGTCATCATCCAGTCGTTTGCAAACCGGTTCGGATCCAATTATATTGCAGCGAACAGCATTGTACAAAAAGTAGATGGGTTTGCCATTGTTCCGATGATGGCTTTCGGCATGGCACTTAGCACCTTTGTTGGACAAAATGTGGGAGCAGGAAGACACGATCGTGCTAAGGAAGGCATTCATGTCGCGATGACAACGATTACTGGATTTGGTCTCATATTGGGTGTGTTTCTTTGGTTCTTTGGTCACCCGCTGATGCGAGCCTTTACTGACAACCAAACCGTTCTCGATATCGGCTTTGTGGGTATACGAATTTTGGCCTTCTTCTACTTTATTATGGGAATGAACCAAAATCTAGCCGGGGCTATGCGCGGAGCCGGTGCATCGGTTGCACCTATGGTCACTTCCATAGCAGGTAGTTTGGTGAGAATCCCCGTTGCTTATTTCATTGCTGTCGTACCACACAATATGTATGGGTTATTTTGGTCCATGGTTGCCTCTATTCTAGTACAATTTGTCTTGCTATACAGCTACTTCCACTCTGGTCACTGGAAAAACTTCAGTGTTGTAAAAACTAAGGAAGCAGCGTTAGCAGCACAGTAATTATCATCACTTCCAAACTACGCTTGAAGCCAATTACATCGCTTTGAGCGTAGTTTTCTATTTTGCCAACAAAGGGTGGTTGACAAGAATTTCCTTTTAAGTTAAAATGATTTTATGTTAAAAGCAAAGGAGTTAAGACCATGACCAACGAGCAGCGAGACCAGCTCAATCGTTTTTTCGTGCGCACTTTCAATAGCATCTTAGCGTATGAAGATAAAGCATTAAGCGACCGTGGCATCGAAAATCTATCGGTGAAGGAAACGCATGTCATAGAAACGGTAATCCGATTGGAAGAAGAGGGTCTTGCCAATATGTCGAGTATTGCCGAGCAACTCAATATCACGGTGGGAGCCTTGAGTACTGCTGTTCAAACCTTGATTAGCAAAGGCTTTTTGCAACGTGCTTCTGTTCCCAGCGATAGACGCTTGGTATTGGTCACAGCCACAGAACAAGGTCGTGAGGTGAACCGCATCCATGAGAGTTTTCACCAGCAAATGATGGACTTTGTCGCTCAACAACTAAATAAAGCCGACTTTGAGAGGTTAACTCACTCATTGGAACAATTGTCATTATTTTTTGAATCACTTAGCAGCAAATAATAACAGGAGGAAATGATATGCAGCCCATCATTATTACCGACAGTACTTGCGATTTATCTTTAGAACAAGCGAATGCAATTGGTGTAGAAATGTTATCCTTGAAAGTCAATTTCGACCAGGAGTCTTTTGAGGACAAACGCACTATTAGCAGTGAGGAGTTCTATTCAAAGCTGAAACAGAGCAAGAACTTACCTACAACCTCTCTCGTTGGCGTAGGAGATTTCTTAGAGATCTTCCAAAAATACCCCGACCAGGAGATTATTGTCATGACCTTGTCTTCCAAACTGAGTGGAACCTACCAATCTGCGGAAATGGCGAAGGAAGAACTGGGTCGAAACAATATTTATATCATCGACTCCGGCAGTATCTCTGTTGGTTTGGCGATGCTAGTGAAAATGGCGGCAAAAATGCGAGATGAGGGTAAAGCCGGTAGCGACATCGCTTCTCAAATACGGCAATACTCAAAACGTGTGAAAATGTATGCCGTCATGGATACCTTGTTATACTTGGTCAAAGGCGGTCGATTATCTGGCGTACAAGGGGCTTTAGGTAGTGTCTTTTCTTTAAAGCCTATTCTTACCATTGTGGATGGGAGCTTGAGCAATATTGGCAAAGCCAGAGGTATGGATAAAGGCTTGCAGACAATGGTCGATTACATTCAAAAAGATGGAAACCTCGACCCCAACATGCCTGTAGGGTTTGCACATTCATTGAACATTCCGAAAATGAAATTGGTGGAAGAAATGATGAAACCCCGTATCATCGATGGGGAATATGTCTTAGGCAGTGTTGTGGGAACTCATGCAGGTCCAGG
>CALCNS010000194.1 GCA_937897315.1 uncultured Bacillota bacterium | reverse complement strand
CATCTCTTTCTGATACAATGTAGTGAACCGTATTTAAAAAAGAGAAAGGAGTTCGTGCGTATAAGATTTGAGGCTGCCTATAATGATTGAATGGCAGGGTTTTTAAGAAGCTCTGGGAAGATCGATACAAATCACAATCGTATAAAAGAAAGGGAAAAAACATGAAAACTAAGAGAATGTTGTCTTTCATTCTATCCATATCCATCCTATTAGCTATACTCCTTACATATTCCAACAAGGTGTATGCGTATCAGGAACTAAGCTCAGTATATTACGATAAAACAAACACGTACGGTTATCGGCTGGACGAAAACGGTAATGCCCTCCTAGCTTCATATAAGGGAAATGGACCAACCTTTGTGATTCCGAGCAAAGTGGATGGTTATCCGATTACTTACATCGGTACTGAGGTTGTTGTAAATTCTGACGAAATCAAAAGCATAACAATACCAGGTAGCATAAAAGATTTTGATGAACGGGCTTTTGCAGGACTTCCGAACCTAGAAAGCGTTGTCATATCAAATGGTGTTACTTTTATAGGAAATGGAATGTTTTCCGGTTGCGAAAAACTTACCAGTGTTTCCTTACCCAGTAGCTTAAAAAAAATCGGTAGTAACACCTTTGAATATTGTCCATCGCTTCAAAGTATAACTATACCCAATGGTGTAACTCACATTGGGGAATGGGCCTTTGCCGAATGCAGAGCTCTTAGTAGTTTGAATATTCCAAACTCCGTCATAGAAATTGGGGACTCTGCTTTCCGTAACTGCACCTCACTCAAAACCTTAAGCATTCCAAGTTCGGTAACCCTGATTGATTACTATACCTCTCCTTTCGCTAGTGAGAATACCACTCTTCATGTGGCGGATAATAGCTATGCCTTATTATTTGCAAAAGAAAATAACCTTAAATACACTGTTGTTGCTGATCCAAACAGAGTGGCTGTGTCTTCTGTAAGCCTTGAAAAAACTTCGTTAAACATTGGCATCAATGAAATCTATAAACGCACAACTCCCATATTTAGTCCAAGCACTGCTACCAATAAAGCAGTCACTTGGAGATCCTCGGACAAGAGTATTGCTACCGTTGACGAATATGGCAACATAGAACCCGTTTCTTTGGGCACGGCAACCATCACCGTAACAACGCTCGATGGCAACAAAACAGCAACTTGCACAGTAACAGTTGTGCCTGAAGTGGTAACCACGGATACAACATTATACGACCCAACTGACAAAGCAGTTATTGATGAAATGGTAAGAAGTTTTGGTAACATCATTAACGTTGGTGTAGTTTGGAGTGAAAGCGAACCCAAAACAGTCATTGAAATGGATTTATATGGACTCGGTGTGAAGGGAGCTCTTGATGTTAGCGGACTGAAGCACTTGGTTAAGTTTAGTCTTAAGGAAAGTCAGCTGACATCCATTAATGCGAGTGGATTGACATTGCTCAAGGTATTGGACGTTACGAATAACGCAGTAACCGCAATCAATGTTAGCGGCTGTACCGCACTCACCGTTTTAAACTGCAGTTATAACCGACTGGCTACCCTTGACCTTAGTGGGTTAACCTCTTTAAGGTCGATGAATTGCTCCTTTAATTATATCACAACAACAAAATCATTGATCGGGCTCGATCAGTTACGACAATATGTTATGGTTGAGTTTGCTCCACAGTATGTAAAATTAAGCCCGTATACACCACCGGTTAAAACAACGCCACCCGTAAACTTATCGATCTATGAGAAAAATGAATCCACTACCTTTACGGATGCGGCTTATGTGACAAAAGATGGTGACCTTTGGTGTACAAAGAATCTTTATGGAAAGCCTTTATCGAGCAAGTCCATGAGCGATGTCGTTGCCATCTCTTCCAATGGCAAATATGGCACATTGGCAATTAAAAAAGATGGTAGCCTTTGGGGCTGGGGTATGAATAACACTTCACTGTTAGCAGGAAAAGCAGATCCATTCTATTTTGATGGGACCGTTATTAAAATAATGGACAACAATGTCACCTCGGTTTCAGTAGGTGGCGGTTATGCATTGGCTGTTTTAAAAGACGGTAGTCTTTGGGGCTGGGGTTCCAGTTTGGAAGGCGTCCTTGGCAATGAGGTGGAAGTAAGAGATGTTGAACCCTTTAAAATCATGGATGGAGTTGCTTCTGCTTATGCGGATGATGAGGGGACATGTACGTTAATCATTAAGAAGGACGGCACTCTTTGGGGCATGGGCCGAAGAGTGTTCTTCGGCCTAGAGGAGTACGATAGTACCGGCTGCGGCTACATCTGGACGCCTATGAAACTCATGGACAATGTGGCTTCTGCTTCCATAGTAAAAGGTACCATAATGGCAATCAAAAAAGATGGCACTCTTTGGGGCTGGGGAGATAACTCGCATGGACAGGTTGGGGTTAAAACTACGGTCAAAGGAGATAATTCTTGGGGTAATCAGATCGATTTTCGATCAGAACCGATTAAAATTATGGACAATGTTGTATTTGTCGCTCCCGGATTGCAAACACTCGCCATTAAGAAAGACAGCAGCCTTTGGGGTTGGGGAAATAATGCTGAAGGCGAGTTAAGCCAAATGCTTCCAATGAACTATGGTATTTTGCCGACGTTGCTTATGCACGATGTGGCCTCCGTAGCAACCGAAGAAGGTACTTCAATTGTACTGAGATCGGATGGAACGCTAATTAAAATGGGCTACACGCCTGATGTAAAAGAAAACATCCTGCTCCCCAATGCAAGCCCAACTCCTCCTCTCACCGCAACACCCACCGCTTCAAAGGTGTTGGTCAATGGCACAAAGATTAGTTTTGATGCCTACAACATCCAAAGCAACAACTACTTTAAGCTACGTGATTTGGCAAAGGTGCTTTCCGGCAGTGAAAAGCAATTTGAAGTGACTTGGGATGGTGCAAGAAATGCGATTAATCTGATTCGTGGCAAAAGCTACACGGTCTCTGGCGGAGAGCTTGCAGCCGGCGATGGAAAAGCAAAAACACCCACGCTTTCCACTTCTAAGATTTATATAGATGGTACAGAGGTACAGCTAACGGCCTACAACATTAATGGCAATAATTATTTCAAACTCAGAGATGTAATGCAGAAGTTCAATGTGGGTGTCGGTTGGGATGGTGCGACAAGCACCATTACTATTGATACGAAAATAGATTATACACCATAGAGTGATGTTTAAGGTTGAACTGCATCATTGCTCTGATGTAAAGCCTAGAATGACAAAAAGAGGCTATTATAAGTGAACCGGCAATACGAAACACTCAAGGCACTCTGCATTTTTAACTGCTAAGTGCCTTGAGTGTTAATATTCAATGTATGCGCCATGTCTCGGTTTATTATTAGGTCGAGGGTAATATTCATAGTGGAACATTCTCACATCTAGACTAGGTGTTTAGACTGGTAGTAAAGGAATGACAACTCCCTCATTCCCATACTTGTCTTAACTCGATTTCCCCTTCTCCATTACCCATTGGATCGGGAACTTTGCGAGCCCATTCATAGGCTTCTTCTTTTGATTTCACATCAATTAAGAAGAAACCCGCTATGATATCCTTTACTGGTTCGAATGGTCCATTTGTCACAATAGGTTCTTCCCCTGAAATCACATGCGAAAAACGAATCCCTTCTGAACTGGGATGTAGACCTTTCGCCATTACTCGAACTCCAGCATGAATCAAATCCTGATTATACTGGTCCATTAGGGTTTCCAAGTATGGATTTGGTAGATTCAATCCTTCTGAATTTCTAGAAGCTTTGACAATCATCATAAATAACATGCACGAACCCTCCCTAACAATGCCGTATCGAACTGTGCCAATTTTACATTTTGAAGGACAACCCTTCCTTGTCTAATAACTCTTTTAGAACCCTAACTGCTTTTGGACCAACACCATGAAGATCAAGTATTTCTTTCTCCGAATACTCACATAGTTGTAAAAGAGTATGGATTCCAACTTCCTCAAGTGCTCTTAGAGCTGGCGCTCCAATTTTAATCATTTTAAGTTCTGGTAACATCGTTGCCTCTTTTCTTTCGATTGAAGTGAATCTCATCACCTCTTCTACAGTTTTAGCTCCTTGTATATCTACAGCATCCATAACTTGCTTCTCGGTAACTTTGCTACAATAACAAGCATACATTGGAGCAGCATCTTTCTTAAACCAAATGGGAACACAAACTTGATCTTGCGTGAAACGAATACCCTTGTTGTTATTGTAATAAACAATATCACAACCCTCGTTCATACAGATGCGATATCCTTCTTCGCTCACACTTTTTTTGAATTCATCAACCACCAAGTAATCTACTATTATTTTTTTGACAGCTACTCCTCCGTTTCCACAAATTGGGCATGTATTATGCTTATTTAGAGGTACCCCAGATTCAATCATCATACACCATTCTTTCTAGTTGTATAGAAGCAATTAAGAGCTCCCTCACATCTGCTTTCCTCTTCGAGCTTGGTTGCTTCTCTCTCAATTAGAGTTAATGCCACTTTAAGGGCAAAAATTCTCCTCGTGAGCAGAGTCTGCTGCGATATACCTAATTTTGCGCCCTCAATTTTCTCACATTTGTGTAGAGTAGAAAGCAAGGCTTTATGTGCATTGTTTAACTTCTTTCTCGTAACCGTATGCTATTGCCATGAACTCTTCACCACCATAACGATAAAAATGTAATCGAAAAACCTTCGTGAAGTTATTTAACACTTCGGCAAAGAGTCTCAAGCATCTATCACCAGATATATGTCCGTACTTATCGTTGAAGTCTTTAAAATGATCAATATCGAGCATCATGATTCCAGTAGGTTTTTCACCATCAAAATTCTGCAAAGCAAGCAGGGTCTCATATAGTTTGCGGCGATTTGGTAAACCTGTTAATTCGTCCGTTTCTTTCTCTATAACAAGCATCCTTCTCGCTTCAAAACTTTCCAACCGCACCCTCATCAAGGTGTTCCCGAGATAGCATCCGAGAACCGCTGCAATGAGGCAATTGATTGTATCATCTAGTGCTAATAAAGGTTTCAAATAAAAAGCCAGCACAGTATGAACCACTAACCAAAAAGCTAGAAATAGTATTGTCCTAGGAAGACGGTCAATAAAACTTAGTGGCATGAGAATGAAGCCACCAAGTAAAATGGTCGCACGCATATTGGGTGAATGTATAACACTAAGATATATTCCCAAAAGAAACAAAACTGAAAAGCTGATATACACCCCTGCGAACTGCTACCCGTCAAGAGGACACTGAAATAAAATAAGGATTACACGGCACGAG
>CALCNS010000193.1 GCA_937897315.1 uncultured Bacillota bacterium | reverse complement strand
AAAGAGTGGGCTAACACCCATTTTAAGAGTGATGGCTCTCCGTATAATCTGTATAAAGACGGACTTAAAATCTATACCAGTATAGATAGTAGAATGCAAGAATATGCTGAAAAGGCAGTTCGTAAGCATATGGGAGAGAGTCTTCAGCCTGCTTTCTTCAAGCATTGGAAAGGGGTTAAAAATGCCCCATTTAGTCGTGATTTAGCCGATTCTGATATTAAGAAGATCATGGAAGATGCTATGAAGCGTTCGGATCGTTATGGTCGAATGAAGAGAGCCGGTGTATCACGTGATAGTATCTTTAAAGCATTCCGCACTCCAGTTCCCATGACCGTTTTCTCTTATAGAGGAGAAATTGATACGATAATGACTCCTTGGGACTCACTTCGTTATAGCTTTTTCTATTTGCATGCCGGTTTAATGTCAATGGAGACAACTACTGGTGCTGTTAAAGCCTATGTTGGTGGAATAGACTATAAATACTTCCAGTACGATCATGTTAAGATGTCTAAAAGGCAAGTTGGTTCAACGTTTAAACCGTTCTTATATACTTTAGCCATGCAGGAGGGCGAGCTCTCTCCTTGTACTCAGGGGCCTAATATACCTGTAGCCTTTGATATGCCTGAGGGTACAATCTGGAGTCCCGAAAACTCTGATGATGCCAGAGAAGGTCAGATGGTGACACTTAAGTGGGCATTAGCTAATTCGGTTAACTATATCTCAGCTTATCTAATGAAGCGATACAGTCCGGAGGCTGTAATTAAAATCGCACGTAAAATGGGAATCACCGCCGATATCCCCGCCGTTCCAAGTATCTGTTTGGGTACTCCGGAAATATCATTATACGAGATGACGGGAGCATTTAATACGTTTGCCAATAAAGGTGTCTTTGTTGAACCAAATATTGTTCAACGTATTGAAGATAAAAATGGGAATGTGGTTGAACGATTTGTGGCAAAAAGAGAAGAAGCCATGAATGAAGAGACCGCCTATCTGATGTTAGAGTTGATGAAGGGTGTTGTTACCAGTGGAACCGGTGCTCGAATAAGATATCGTTTTGGTCTAAATTACCCAATTGCCGGTAAAACGGGAACCACACAAAACCAGAGTGATGGTTGGTTTATTGGGATTACTCCTGATGTAACCACCGGAGTTTGGGTGGGTGGCGAATTGAGAAGTATCCATTTTAGAAGCATAACCCTTGGTCAAGGTGCTAGTATGGCACTTCCTATTTGGGCTTACTACATGCAAAGTGTTTATAACGATCCAACCTTAAACATTTCGAAGGGTGAATTTACAAGACCATCCCGTC
>CALCNS010000192.1 GCA_937897315.1 uncultured Bacillota bacterium | reverse complement strand
TGAACAAGCATATTGAACATACGTACGAACAATACGCAATCTTTTTAGTGGAAATCAATCAGTTTGTCGTGCAAATAGGGCTTCATATGAAACAGGCGAATGTCTTTCGCGACTGTGAAGTCGGTGGTTAAGTTCAAGTAGTATTCGTAACGCCGATTGAGCGGAACCATTTCCTGAAAAATCTCATATTGTTTGGCCTGCTGCTTTTTAAAGATGCGGCTGTTTATGAAAACAATGCCCAAAATAAACAGGATGAGTAGGGGGTTCAAGCGCAAAATGATCGCCATGAGACCAAGTAGGGTGAGACTATACTGTACGAGTTGCATCGAGTAATTGGTCATGTTGCGAATGACACCTTGGTTGCGCAACGGGAACACGGCTTGGTCTTTCTGGTTTAGAATAGCCGGGTCTTCCAGCATTTCAAAATCCAAGTTCATAATGTGTTTGCCCATGTGTAATTCAATTCGCTGCATGAGGTCTAAGTAGGCTTCGTCCATGACATAGGTCATATAGCGATTGATAAAGTTGAGGACGCCGTTGCCCAAGGCTACAAACAGAACCATTTGCATCAGAATGGGAAGCCGCTTTTGTCCTAAGAGTTCTTCAATAATCAGCTTGGGTAGAATCACATTGATGAAAGGAACCAGGGCTTGGAGCAGGGATGCCAGTAAGGCCTTAGCTGGGTACGCCGGATACAGCAGATACACCAGCTTGTAAAACCGTAAAGAAGTCTGTAAATCTTTTTTCATCGCCCTGCCACCTCCGGCGTCTCTTTGTAATACCGAGCTTGGGTTTCGAACATATCGGCATATTTGCCCTTTTGTGCCATGAGATTGTCGTGACTGCCGTACTCCACCAAACAACCTTGTTCAAACATGGCAATGACATCGCAGAAGTAGGTGGAAGCCAAACGATGGGAAATGTAGATGGCGGTTCGCCCATGCACGGCCTGGTCAAAACCCTGATAAATACGGGCTTCCGCCAACGCATCTAAGGCTGCAGTGGGCTCGTCCATGATCAAGATGTCTCCTTGTTTATACAAAGCCCGGGCAATGGCAACTTTTTGTGCTTCTCCACCCGAGAACTCCACTCCCTGGGAGTCCAGCACTTTCAACATGGGTGTCTTTTCTTGTAAGGGAAGGTTGCGCACCTTCTCGGCAATATCGGCCGCTTCCATGGCTTGCCAGAGCCGCGTTTCGTCGTAACCGCTTTCCGTTAAAGTGATGTTTTCGGCAACAGGGAAGGCCAGTGGCTTAATGTCTTGAAAGACCACCGAAAATCTGCGGTAGTATTCTTCCCGGTCAAATTGGCGAACCGGAATGCCGTTGAGCAGAATTTCTCCCTCTTCCACTTCGTAGAGCCTGCAAAGTAGTTTTACGAAAGTGGTTTTACCTGCACCGTTGTGCCCCACAATGGCTAATTTTTGTCCCGGCTGAATCACCAAATTCAAGTTGCGGAAGACGTAGTTCTCGGTGCGGGGATATTTGAAAGAGACATTGCGAAACTCGATGGTATAAGGAGCCGGTGGTAGAGGTTGCTTTAGGTCTAAGCTTTCTCCACTGGGCTGTTCTTGGAAATGGCGAACGTCATCGATGTAATGATTCTGGGCGCGTATGTGAGCGTAATGATCCACCATCTCTTTAAACCACTGGGCAAATGCAGCAACGGTGGCAAAATACATAGCAAAATCCGGAATGGATAAGCTGCCTTGTAAAACCAGACGAATGAGGTAAAAGTAGACGATACCTTCTCGCAGCATTAAAAGCAAAGCATCGGCGGCTTGCGAGGTGAAATTCTTCCAGTAAATTTTGCGGCGAATGTTCAGTAGCTCTTTTTGAGCCGCTTCGGTTTTATTCGCCAAAGTGCTGCGATAATTTTGCAGCCGTAGCTCTTTGCCGTAAGCAAAATCATACATGGTGCGGAATAAATACATATAACGACGGTATTGATTGGCATAAGGGATGCGTTGGGCCGACTCAAACTCTTTTGCTGCCACAGTGAAGTAATAACTGAAGGCGGCATTGGCTAACAAATATACCAGAACCCAAGGACTTAAGCGAGTCAGTAAGGCCAAGTAGCCGAGAAACGCCAGCAAATTACCCGAGATGAGAAAGCTGCGTTCCACCATACCACCCAAACCCAAGCCATTACCATCGAGACCGTCGAGTGCCACTTGTGAAGAGGTTAAAAAGTGGGGATCTTCGGTGTTGGGGAAGGAGGTTTCTAAGCATTTATCCTGATGTCGTCTCAACACCGCTATGCGAAGCAAGATGGATTTGGCCAAGTTGGATCGTTGTAAGCGAGTATAGGTATAGAATATGGTGACCCCAACCACAAAGAAAGCAGCCAACCAAAGGGCCAATGTTTCGGCACGAGCTGGACCCATGAGTTCCTGTAAGAGAAATCGCGGAAAGAGAATACCCACAAAAGGTCTAATAGCACTGATGACGGTGAAAGCGGTAAATTGCAGGAACATGCTTTTATCTAATTGCCAAATTTGCTGAAGTAACCAGCCATAATTTTCTTTCAGGGTATGAGTTTTTTCTCTGTCCTCTCTGCCATGACAACCCCTCGCTTTTCTGTTGGTTTTCGTGCCAATCATAACATATAGATTTAATAAAGTCAAGGCAAATAGTAAAAAATATAACCCTAAGAATTAATATAAACAAGTTTAAACAAACTACTCACCATTGTTCATACTCAGATGAATGTTGATGAGGTGCATTTTGCCAAACATCAAGAAAAGCCCATAACCATCTACTATGTCGTTATATGGTATATTATGTCACATTTAAACATGCGGCTTTCTGTACTATGTTGAAGGCAGGAGAGAGGGGGTTTGTAGTCAAATCAGAGAGTATTAGAAGCGTAAGGGAGGGAGAACATGAAGAACCAAGTCAAAGAAAAATTCTTACAGCAAGAAACCGTTTTCGGTACGTTTTCTTGGGCAGCCAGTGAGGGTGTGGTCGAAGCTTTGGGATATGCGGGATTCGATTTTTTGGTTATCGATACCGAGCACAATCCCATGGACGAGACCAAGGCGGTGAATCTGCTTCGAGTGGCCCAACTGAAAGGGCTCTCACCCTTTGTGCGGGTTCGCGATGCCAGCAGAGATGCCATTTTAAAAATGCTTGATGGTGGGGCTGCAGGACTCGTCGTTCCCGGTTTGGTGAGTGTGGAAGAAGTGCAACAAATGATTCGCCACGGTAAATATGCTCCTTTGGGAGAACGCGGGTTCGCTCAAAGCAGGCCGGCGGGATTTGGCTTTGAACTTTATGCGAAGGATATACCATCTTATTTTGAGCTTTGCAACCAAGAAACCCTGTTGCTGCCCATGTGTGAGACGGCCGGCTTTTTGAATCAGGTCGAGGAGATTGCGGCTCTGCCGGGTGTGGACGGTATTTTTGTGGGACCGTTCGATTTATCGGTGGCTTTGCAAGCCCCCGGACAGTTTGACACACTAGAATTTAATGCTGCTTTGCAACGCATCGTAGCCGCTTGCCAAGCGAATGCGAAACCGGCGTTTATCTTTTGTGCCAATCCTGGCATGGCTATGCGGTACGCTGCCATGGGCTACCAAGGGTTGGCTTTGGGGATTGACCTGCAAGTGCTGGTTGCGTCATATCGTAGTTTGGTGCAGGAGGTTCAGCAGGAATTGTCGAAACAACCTCAGGAATAACACAATGGAAAGAAGGGAACTCATGAAAATCATTGACATGCATTGCGACACCTTAGGTGGGGCGTATCGCGACCCGGAACATTTCAGTTTATTTTCCAATGAAGCCAGTATCGACTTTCAGAAAATGAAGAAAGGCGATTACATGGCGCAGTTTTTTGCGATGTACCTGCCACCACGCCACTTGGCGGAAAAAGCCGGTCGGGTTCTGCCACCAGACGATGAAATGATTCAGACTATGTCCTCTACCTTAATGCGTGAGATCGGTAAACACTCGGATCTCATCGCCTTTGCCCGTAATGCCGAAGAACTGCTGGCCAATGACAAAGCCGGCAAGATGTCTGCTTTTCTGACCATAGAAGATGGTCGTTCCGTAGAAGGTAGCTTCGACAAACTACAACAGTATTACGATATGGGCGTCCGTCTCATCTCCTTCACTTGGAACTTTGCCAACTGCTTTGGTTCCCCCAACTCCTTAGATAAAGACGTGATGAATACCGGTTTAACCCAATTTGGTAAAGAAGCGGTGGAATGGATGAATCATAAGGGTATGCTCATCGACGTTTCGCATCTCTCTGATGGTGGTTTCTTCGATGTGGCACGGTTAAGCAAGAAACCCTTTGTCGCCTCTCACTCTAATTGCCGTGCCTTAAGTGGACATCAGCGCAACCTCACCGACGAAATGATCCCCTTGCTGGCCAAAGCCGGCGGTGTATCGGGTATCAATTTCTGCGCCCCCTTCCTCTCGGAAGATACCACCAGCAAGTTCAGCAACATCAGCGACATGGTGCGTCATGTCAAGCATTTTGTCAAACTGGGCGGCATAGAATGCGTAGGCTTGGGTTCCGATTTCGATGGCATTACCGGTACATTGGAAGTGAACGATGCCTCCATGATGCCCAACTTGTTGCACGCGTTGAGCAAAGAGGGCTTTAGCGATGACCAATTGGAGAAAATCGCGTATAAGAACGTTCTCCGAGTCATCAAAGAAAGCTTGAAATAACGGCCAGTGAATTCACAAACACCGAGGCGTGCTTGATGTGTTGCCTCGGTGTTTGTGATATCATCGTGAATATGAGGGGAGTCCTATGAAAGTTAATATAGAAGCAACACTTTTGCGGGATTTGCAGCAAGCGAAGCCGCTTTTTTGGATCCATGCTACTCAAAACGAAGCCGAGTCCGAGTTGGCCACACCGGCAGGAATTGAAGACGCTCGCCGGCGCTTACAACGCTTCGCCCCGTATTTTGCTGCGGTATACCCAGAGACAAGGGCCCAAGCAGGGCTCATTGAATCTCCTTTGCTAGAGATTCCTCGTTTTCGAGAAGCCTTACAAGCCGAAAGCGCAGTCTCCTTAGGGGGACGATTGTTCCTAAAAGGGGACCATGCTCTGCCGATATCGGGTTCCATCAAAGCTCGAGGTGGCATTTATGAAGTGTTGGTTTTGGCTGAGAGAATCGCTTTGCAAAGTGGTCTGTTGAGACCGGAAGAGGATTACAGCCGTTTAGCCGAGCCTGCTTTTCGAGATTTGTTTCATCAGTATGCTGTCGCAGTGGGTTCGACCGGAAACTTAGGCCTATCCATTGGCATCATCAGTGCCAAACTGGGTTTCCGAGTAACCGTGCATATGTCGGCCGATGCTCGTCAGTGGAAAAAAGACATGCTCCGAGCCAAAGGAGCGGTGGTGGTGGAACACCAGGGAGATTTCCAAATGGCGGTGGAAGAAGGGCGCAAACAAGCAGCTCTAGACCCGAAGTGTCATTTTGTCGACGACGAAAATTCCTTTGATTTATTCTACGGCTATAGCGTAGCCGGAAAACGCACCGCAGAGCAGTTGCACGCAGCGGGAGTTACTGTGGACGAGGATCATCCGCTTTTTGTCTATTTGCCCTGTGGGGTAGGTGGGGGTCCGGGAGGAGTGACCTATGGGCTAAAGCATGAATTCGGTGCGAATGTGCATTGCGTTTTTGTGGAACCGGCACAGTCTCCCTGTATGCTATTGGGATTAGCCAGCGGGTTACACGATGGCATTTCAGTGCAAGATATTGGCCTCAGTGGAAAAACCGGTATGGATGGTTTGGCGGTGGGAAGGCCCTCGAAACTCATCGGTCGCATTGTTGGGCATCGACTCGATGGGATTTACACATTAGCCGAAGAGGCTCCCTACCACTATTTGAGGCAGCTCTGGGAAAGCGAAGCCATTGCCGTAGAACCCTCTGCGGCGGCGTCGTTACCGGGGTATCGCCTGGTACAAGAAGATCGTCACTACGCCAAACGTTTTACAAAGGAACAGTGGAAGAATTCTACTCATATAGCTTGGTCCACCGGGGGCAGTATGGTTCCGCATGAAGAAATGGAAGCATATCGGGCTAAGGGGAAAGAATATTAGCCGAACTTGTTGTAGTACAAGAAAACAGCGAAGAACCAAATTTCGGTTCTTCGCTGTCATTTTTTCTGAGAACATTTCAACGGCTAAATCTTCATTTTGGGGTCTAAGGCATCGCGTAAACCATCGCCCATGAGGTTGAACGATAATACGGTGAGCATAATGGCCAGACCCGGATACGTGGAAATATGCGGAGCTTTTAGGATATAGGTGCGGCCTTCGTTCAATATGGAACCCCATGTCGATTGGGGTGGTTGAGCACCAAACCCTAAGAAGGTTAAGCTCGATTCCAAAATGATGACGCTGGCAATATTTAACGTGGCCATGACTATAATGGGCACCACGGCATTGGGGAGAATATGCCGAAAAATAATACGTGAATCGGTGCAACCCAGGGCTTGTGCAGCTTCGGTGTAATCGAGTTGTTTGATTTGCATGACCTTTGCTCGAACTTGGCGGGCATACCCGTTCCAAGAGGTGAGTCCGATGACAATCATCAGATTGGTCAAATTTGGTCCCAACGCCGCGACGACGGCAATGACCAGTAAAAACTGAGGGATCGTTACGAAAATTTCGGCGATACGCATGATTACGTTATCGACCCAGCCACCGTAAAAACCCGCCAGCGCACCCAAGACGACACCAACAACCAGCGAGAGAGAACCGGCGATAAAACCAACACTTAAGGAAACTCGCGATCCCCAAATAACACAGCTCAGAATATCACGTCCCAAATGGTCCTGGCCAAAAGGGTGTTCCGCGCTGGGCCCGGCCAATCTTTGCAAAGGGTTCACTTCATCTGGGTCAAAAGGAGCTAAAACCGGAGCTAATAAGGCAATAGACAAGAGGATTAAGACCATTGCCATGCTGATCACAGCCAATTTGTGCTTACGAAAACGAGACCATATGCCTTTTAAGCCGGTTCCGGCGTCGGCATCGGTAATCAATTCCATTTTTAAGTCGTTGCCCTGAGCATCGGTTGGTATGATGTTATCGTTCTTCCACATGTTCATTCTCCTTTAGTCGTAGCGAATACGCGGGTCGATGATGACATATAACACGTCAACGGCCAAATTTGCAATGAGTACTGCACTGGAGGTGAGTAATATGACGGCTTGCACCACGAAATAATCGCGATTCGATAAAGAGCTAATCATCAAGCGGCCGATACCGGGTAAAGCGAAGATGACTTCTACGATAACCGAACCGGTGACAAGGTAAGCAATCCAATACGCCAGGGACGTGGCAATGGGTACCATGGCATTGCGCAAGGCATGACGATAAACCACCACGCGCTCTCGTAAACCCTTGGCACGAGCAGTCCGAACATAATCTTCGGTAAGAACTTCCATCATGGAACTACGAATCATACGGGTCAAACCGGCTGCCCAAGTCGTTCCCAAGACAATGGCGGGCATGATGTAATGTTGCCAAGTTTCACTACCCGAAGAGGGGAGTAATCCGAGTTTGGCAGAAAGGATAGAAATCATCATCAGCGACAACCAAAAGGAAGGCATGCTTTGACTAAGCAGAGCAAAGAAGGTGGAAACATAGTCAAAAATCGAGTATTTCTTGACCGCGGACAAAATACCTACAGGGAAAGCAATCGCTAAGCCGATGACCGAAGCCACTAGGTTTAAACGTAAGGTGTAAGGCAAACGAGAGGCAATGAGATCGACCACGTTCATCCGGTTAACGAAGGACATGCCAAAATCCCCACTCAGGGCTTTACGCAACCACGTGAAGTACTGTATGTATATCGGTTGGTTGAAGCCCCATTCCTCGCGAATGGCAGCTACGATTTTCGGGTCGGTTTCGCGGCCCGCAATCACCGATACAGGGTCGCCGGGTGCTAAATGCATGAGGGAGAAGACGATGACCGTAATCCCGAACAAAGTCAGGAAAGCCAGCAGAATCCGTTGCAAGATAAATTTTTTCATGATTCTATGCCTCTTTTCTATGAGTATCCGGCGGATTGTCACCGTGGAGTGCCTTAATAACCGGTTCAAAGGTGTCTGTTGCATAATATACTATCATCGGCATAAATATGCAAGCCTTTTGCGTGTGTCATTCTAAAGAATCCGGTCTTTTTTCCTTTGCGTTCACTGCGAAAAGATTTCTGTAAAAAACCTTAAAATCCTTCATTCCGGTAGAGGAAAAAATCAGCGGGACCGTTTTGTTGAAACGGCCCCGCCAAGAGTGTAGGGGAAGGTTATTTTGCCGGGGTGACGAGGTTCAAAGCAGGTAATTGACCATAAGGAGTGGCATTCATACCGGTGAACTGAGAACTCAAGGCGTTGTTGGCTACGGTGAAGTAGAGGAACAGCATGGGCAAATCTTCAGAAATGTATTCTTGCAGCTCATTATAGATTTCGGCACGTTTGGCAGGATCCGATTCTTTTTGCCCGGCTTCCAATAAAGCGTCAACGGTGTCGTTCATGTAACGGTAATCGTTTAGTCCACCTTCGGAATGCAGGTAACGGGTTTGATCCGGATCGGAAGGAACGCCCATGGAACCTACCATGGATTGGTACGTGGAGTTGTCGGCACCGTCTAAGATAACCTTGTCCATAATGTCATACATGGCCGATTTTTCCATGGTCTTAATGTTCATTTCTACGCCAATGGCTTTGAACCATTGTTGTAAGAGCAAAGCAACTTGGGTAAAGGTTTCGTCGCTGGCGTTCACCATGGTTTCGAAAGAAGCTTTCAAACCGGTGGGGCTGACATAAATGCCATCGGCACCTTTCTTATAACCGGCATCTTCCAAGGTTTTAATGGCTTTGGCAGGATCATACGGATATTTTTCTTCGACTTCATGGTAGTAACCATGGTTCGGAGCATAGGTCGCATTGGCTTGAACGCCGTAGCTGTTAAGAACCGATTCAATAATGGTATCTTTGTCGGTCGCATATGTCAATAGATCGGAAGAGCGTCGTGTAGGGAAAGAGTGTAGATCTCGGTGG
>CALCNS010000191.1 GCA_937897315.1 uncultured Bacillota bacterium | reverse complement strand
GTAGTGGAACTCACGTCAAACACTACGGGAAAGAATTGCAACTTTCCCATGGTCGGCGAGCTTACAATCATCTGTTTGGTTCGCTCTTTTAGCGGAAGTTGAAGTGCTTCTGCTCGTGCTTTTTCGGGAATATAAATCGTCACCTTAAAGAAGCCACTCCAAACCGATAACCAACAAACGGTGGCTTCTTTTTTGCCCCCTCGAACCCCTGTCCAAGAGATGAGCCCCTTAGCCAACCAGGCTTTGCCATCGGGGTAATAGCGCCACACCAACTCGATGCCATGACGAGCCAGTTCTTGAAGAAAGGCAACATATGCAGCGTTTGCTTCGCCTAATGCCTCTGCAAGAACCGCAAAAGTGGGTTCTACTCCCTCGTCACGTAGTAATTGCATTATATTGTCTTTCACCTAAAAAACCTCCCACACTTCTTTTGCTGTTACTGTTCTTTCTCTGGAGTGACAATCCTTTCTGCAGACACCAAGCAAGTGTGTCGATAGCCCCATAATGCTATCTTCTTTATCGCATAAACGAACAATGCGCATGATACTTTCACGTTTCATGGGATCTCCCCAAACCTCATCTACATTTTGTGCCAGCCAACCCGGGCCAACGACACCATGGACCTGCATGTCCTGAAAACCGGCTTCTTCTACCTCGCTTTTGAACTCACGCGGTAAGTGAAAATAAGATTGTCCCATACCCTGGTAACGTGAGTTCTCTGGTGGAATATGATGCCCGGATTTCACCTCCTGTTCTAACATGTGGTAAAAAGCAGGGTCATCGAGCAACTGGTTCTTATGATACGAAGTGAGTGCCCACAAGGTGGTGGCATAACGAGTGATGGCTGCTGTAAACAATATGCCCTGAGGTTTTAACAACCGAGAACACTCCAGCAAGCACAGCCGGCGCTCCTCGGCACTGATAATATGGTACAGTGGACCGAGTAATAAGATGGCATCGGCACTTTCATCCTCTCGACCTATGTGACGTGCATCGGCCACTTCGGCGCAGTGCAACGAGAAACCGTGTTCCTGCCCCAGATCATGCGACATGGCAATGTTGGTAGGAGATAAATCGAACAGGTCTACCTCGTAGCCAAGAGCAGTTAAATAATAAGCATACTCGCCATAACCACCGCCAATATCGTAGATGACGGTTTGCTTGTGCTCGAAAGCATGCGGGTGTGGCAAATAAGCATGGAGTAGCTCCTTGGTTCGCTCGAATTCAATAAGACCCAACCCTTGGCGTAATCGATTTTTCTCGATACCGGCATTGTAAGCAGCAAGAACCTTTTCATCAATGGACTTCATTAATTTCCTCCCCCTTTACATAAAAAAACGGACCACTGGCAACTCAGCCAATGGTCCGTTCGGTTTCTAAGGGTAAAACTACACCAAAAACCGCAACAGCAAAAGCTCGTTACCATGTGGGACAACGAGTTGTTGTTGTTGCGTATTCTTTTTAGCAAACATAGGCATGGTCATAAGCCTTTACCTCCTTTGCAATTTTGATGAGCATAGCACGAAACCCAAAATATGTCAAATGGTTATATTTTTACAACAGGGTGCCGTAGCACGGTTTTCATTTTCTGCGCTTCGGTTTTGTTAGGATCACTTAAGTATATTTCATGGTGCTGCCTACGACCTGACATAACGGTAAGGTATCCGCTTCTGGTGATAAAATCGTCTAACATGGCTATGGTAGTAGGTTCGTCATCATAGGGGCCAATATGCATGACCTGTGCGCAAAGCCCTTCTTCGAAGCTTTCGAGATATACCTTGGAGGTGTCGACGAGGGGCTTTTTCTTTTTCGCTGTGGCTTTAGCTACTTCTAAAACAGCAGGGGTAACGAACTCGGGTTGGCGCAACATCATGAGCCAGCAGAAGTCCTCTTTGCGATGTAACACGGTTCCGTTAAAAGGTTCCCCTTCTAGCCACCAGAGCCCTTCGAGAGGGGGTACGACAAAATCGAAATACCCTTCGGGTTGTTGTCCACTCATTTTGCTCATTTTAATACCATAGGTCAAGGTATATAGTGCTTCCACCGCTTGTTTATACTCTACCGCAGTATTGGGATTTCCCTTGCCGTTCACCATAAGGAAAGACATTACCGGTACCTGAACCAGTGCCGGAACTATTTTGGGCGAATAAAGCTCTTTGTATTCTTTCTTGAAATCGTAGGCTCCCAATACCTTCACCCCCTGCCGTATTACGCTCTTTCCTTGACGGTGACCTGTATGACATCGCCTGGTTGTTTGCCAATTTTAGCTCGAATATCTTTACGAATGCCAATGATGTAACAGACAGAACCGTCGGGATGGGTGATACCCATGTTGACAATGCTACCCTCGTAGGGTTCGCCGTTGAACGTTGCCAAGACTTTCACCCGACCTTTGCCAAAGACATCGCGAATGTTAAAGGGAACCGCCACAAAAGCACCGTCTATGTCGGGCACCTTTTGGATTACCGCTTCGAATTCGTAGGTTTTTTCGTTCATGATGAACACCCCCTGATGAGGTTGATTATAGCATAAAAGGGTAAGTGGGGGAAGGGAGGGAGGGTGAGAGAAGCTTAGTTGTTTAATTTTTTGCAAATATATATGAAAGGAATTATTTCTACGCTTGTTGAAATAAAGTGGTGGAATTTGTGAGGAGCAATGAGTGTTCATAAATCCCATCTAACAAGCGTAGAAAAGGAGACTTCATTATGCTGAAGCCAGGTTTATTTGAGCAGGTCATCAATAAACAGATAAATAATGAGCTTTCGAGTATTCCAAAAGCTCGTTTGTATACAGAACTTATCGATGAAGCAGAAGCTCCTAAGGTTTTGGCAAGTTACGTTTCGGAAATATTGCAAAAAGGGTTTGAGAATGTTGTGGACAAAGGTGGAGATATCTCCGCACAAATCAGTTTAGCAAATAAGATAATCGAGCTGGTTCAAATCACAACTAACGATGGTGATTATGCTTTTTTAAACATAGATCAACGTGCGGAATTACTTCTAGCATTGCTACGTGAAAACGATCCTCAATTAATCTTAGGAAAGACAGCTTCTGATCTTCACCGTCCTGAAACATCGATTGCGCAAAGTAGTCTTTTTACGGGAGCAACTCACGAACCACAATTATTTTCCGAATTAAAAAAAGAAATCACCTCATCTGACAAAATTGATTTTCTTGTTTCGTTCATCAAATGGAGTGGCTTGCGTCTCATCATTGGGGAATTACGAGAATTCACCCAAAAGGGAGGGTATCTTCGTGTTATTACAACATCATATATGGGTGCAACCGATATCAAAGCAGTAGAGGAATTATCGAAACTGCCCAATACTGAAATCATGATAAGTTATGACACGAAGCGTACTCGCCTACACGCCAAGACTTATGTGTTTTATCGGGACACAGGCTTTACCACTGCCTATGTTGGTTCTTCAAACTTGACCAATACAGCAATATCGAGTGGCTTAGAATGGAATGTCAAGATTACTGCAAAAGATTTATCTACCACTATTCAGAAAATTTCAGCGACTTTCGACACCTACTGGAACTCTCGTGAATTTGAGCTTTATAAACAAAGCGATCGGGAGCGGTTATTTCGTGCCCTGAAAGCAGAAAAAGAAGCGGGTTATGAAGAAACGCGGAGGTTCTTTTTCGACATTAATCCGTATCCCTTCCAACAGGAAATTCTAGATAAGCTTAAAGCCGAACGGGTTGTAAGAGGATTGTTTCGAAATCTTGTTGTTTCTGCTACGGGTACAGGAAAAACGGTGATTTCAGCTTTCGATTACCGACGGTTCAGCAGGGAAAATACAGGAAAACCTAACCGGTTGCTTTTCGTCGCTCATCGTGAAGAAATCCTGAAACAGAGTCTCGATACCTTTCGCGGTGTTTTGAAAGACCATAATTTTGGTGATTTATATGTGGGGAGTTATCATCCTTCGGGGCTTGATTATCTTTTTGTCTCAATACAGACAATTAACTCAAGATCATTATGTGATGTGTTGCCTTGTGATTATTATGATTTCATTGTTGTAGATGAATTTCATCATGCTGCAGCACCAACATACCAAGAATTATTGAGCCATTTCAAGCCTAAGATACTGCTAGGTCTAACGGCTACCCCAGAACGAATGGATTGTAAAGATATACTGGATTACTTCGATGATCGTATCGCTGCCGAGATCCGATTACCCGAAGCGATTGATCGAAAGTTGCTTTCTCCGTTTCAGTATTTTGGCATCTCAGATACAGTTGACTTAAGTCAACTACGTTGGACAAAAGGGGGTTACGACAAGAGCGAATTAAGTAATTTGTACTTGCTTAACCGTGTATTTGCTGAGCGTCGAGCTGATCATATTATACAATCGTTGGACAAATATGTTACGGACATGAATGATATGAAAGCTCTTGGTTTTTGCGTTTCTATTGATCATGCCAATTTCATGGCAGAGCACTTTAATAGACATTGTGTACCTTCCCTCGCTTTAACCAGCCAATCTTCAGATTTAGAACGCCATACAGCAAAAGCACGTTTGTTATCCGGTGAGATTCGAATCATTTTTGTGGTAGATATATTCAACGAGGGAGTAGACATTCCTGACGTGAACACCGTTTTGTTTTTGCGACCAACGGAATCGCTTACTGTTTTTCTTCAACAATTAGGACGCGGCTTACGTCTTGCCGAGGGGAAGGAATGTTTGACTGTATTAGATTTTATTGGTCAGGCAAACAAGAATTATAACTTTGAAGAGAAATTCACCGCCTTGCTCGCAAACACTAGGCATAGCATTCAATATGAACTCAAGAACGGCTTTATTTCCACACCGAAAGGGTGTTACATTCAACTCGAGAAGAAAGCCACAGAAGCAATCTTGGATAACATCAGAAATTCATTTGATAATAGAGCAGGTATTGTCAGCCGTATTACAACATTTACTGAGGATACTGGGTTGTCACTCACATTGGCAAATTTTGCGAATTATTATCATCTCGACCTTCGAACCATCTATGCCAGGAATAATTTCTCCCGCCTATGTGTTTTAGCTCATATGAAAGAGTCATTTGTAGAACCTGCAGAGAGTACAATAACAAAGGCTTTTATCCGTTTTGCAGCAATGGACTCTCGTCGTTGGATTGCCTTTCTGTTAAAGGTATTGCCTGCTTTAGATAAGGTAGTTTTTTCAAAACTCGCTCCTCTTGAGCAAAGAATGATGCAAATGTTTTACTATTCTGTTTGGGGAAAAGTAGCAGAGGATTGGAATAGTGATGAGGTTGTAGATAATCTTTTTACCCTAATCAACAGCCCGATTATGCTAGCAGAGCTGATGGATGTACTGCATTACAAGTACGACCATATTGATTTTATTGATGAGCCGGTAGAGTTAGGTTTTGATTGCCCATTGGACTTGCATTGTTCGTACACTCGTGACCAGATATTATTAGCCATGGATTACATGCTACCGAACACTGTACAACAAGGTGTGAAATGGTTACCGGACAGAAAATTGGATGTTTTCTTCGTCACTTTAAATAAATCTGCCAAACATTATTCCCCTACAACTATGTATAATGATTATTCAATCAATGAAGAGCTGTTTCATTGGCAAAGTCAAAGCACGACCCCTGATACTTCTTCCACAGGGCAAAGATACATCCACCATAAAAAAATGGGAAGCAAAATTCTGCTCTTCGTACGTGAGTTTAAGAATGATTTTGCTGGTGCAGCGCTTTACACGTATCTTGGTACAGCGAATTATGTGAAGCACGAAGGCAGTAAGCCCATGAATGTAACTTGGAGATTAGATAGACCAATTCCAGCAAAGTTTTTAAAATGAACGAACAAGCAATAGTTGTTTAGGGCGAAAGTTAGTAACATATCTCAGTTTTATCAGGAGAGTATTCAATTATAGTAGCGATATGAAGCTAGTGTTTAAGTTAAAAAAGGAGGTACCCCCATGCCACGCATGAGCTTTAGTAAAATGCCAGTCGCCAAAGTCTATCCGCTTTACATTGCCAAAGCCGAGAAAAAGGGGCGAAGCAAAGAAGAGGTAGACCAAATCATTCTTTGGTTAACCGGGTATAGCCAAGCCCAGTTGCAAGAGCTGCTGGAAAAGCAAGTCGATTTCGAAACCTTTTTTGCCCAAGCACCACATATGAACCCGGCGCGTACGCAAATAAAGGGTATTGTTTGTGGTGTGCGGGTGGAAGACATAGAAGACCCCCTCATGCAGTCGGTGCGATACCTTGACAAGCTCATCGACGAGCTGGCCAAGGGCAAGACTATGGTGAAGATTCTAAGGGAGACGTTATGAAAATATTTGGTATTCTTGGGGCTATGCCGGTGGAGCTTACGACCATACTAGAAGCAATTACCACCCAAGAGAAACGGCAAATAGCGGGTTTCGATTTTACGGTGGGTGAGTATGCCGGAAATAAAGTGGTGGTAACTCGGTGCAGCATTGGTAAGGTCAACGCCGCAGCCTGCACTCAACTTCTTATTGACCACTTTGGGGTGGGAGCAATTATCAACACCGGGGTGGCTGGGAGTATGAACCCCCATGTTCATTTTGCAGATGTAGTCATTGGCGACCGGCTCACCTACCACGATGTGCGTCCAAAGCAGATGGTGAACCACTTCCCGTTTAAAGAGCACTTCACCGCAAGCACAAAGCTTGTGGCGCTGGCCAAAGCTGCCGTGCAAGAAGTGTTAACGGGTGACTATGCCTATCATGTGGGCAAAATCGTCACCGGGGAGCAGTTTGTCACCGACCGCCAGTTAAAGCAGAGCATTGTAGAGGCATATGCCCCGCTTTGTGTGGAAATGGAAGGGGCGGCCATTGCCCATGTTGCCGAGCTGAATGGTATAGATTTTGTGGTGATTCGCAGTATTTCCGATCACGCCGACGACAGCGCCAATGTGGATTACGATACCTTCGAAGCCCTGGCCGCAGAACGTTCAGCGAAGCTGGTACTCACCATGTTGAAACATGCCGCAAAGGGTAACTCGTAAAACCAAGGGAGGAAAGCACATGGTTCGTGTATTGCATTTAGCCGATTTGCATTTGGGTTGGGAGCCAAAATATTTGCCCGAGCATAAAAGCAAACTCATACGCAAAGAACGCGACCTCATTTTGCAAAAAGCAGTCGACTTTGCTCTGGCACCCCAGAACCACATTCATGGGGTGCTTATTGTGGGCGACCTGTTCGAACGTTATAACCCCGAAGAGTCCTTGGTTCGCGAAACCATGCGGCAGCTACAGCGCTTGGTGATGAACGACAAGTGGTGCGTCACCGTGCCGGGAAATCACGATGAAATCACCTACTATAACTCGGTGTATCGGGTGCAAGGGCAACAGTGGCCGGGCGTGCTGGTCACCAACCCTATGCCCGAGCATTGCTTTAGCACGGTAGTAGAAGGCACTCCGGTGCATGTGTATTCCTTGGCCTATACCGGTGGCTTAACCAAAGCCAACCAAATGTCCGGCTTTCCTTATGTACAAGACGGTGGCTTTCATATTGGGGCCTTCCATGGTTCCCTAGACTGGGATGGCTTGGCCGACCGTAGCTTGCCACTTTCCTCTGCCTCTTTGGCGTTAGCGAAGTATCAGTACATTGCGTTGGGGCATTATCATACCTACATGGAAAAACAGGTGGGGCTGGGCAAAGCGGTGTATCCGGGTGGCATTGGCCTAAAAAACGTGGGGGACCCAGGTGTGGGCTTTTTTACGGTGGTGCAGTGGAACGGCGCGGAAGTTGGCATAGAGAAAGTGCCGGTGGACGTGCGTCAGTTTAAAAAGCGGAGTTTGGATGTTTCGCTCCTGGCCAATCAGGAGGAGCTGTTGGTAGAAATAAGCAAAATAGCCAACCCAGAGGACTTGGTTTCGCTCTCTTTGGAAGGAAATCCGCCTTTCCAAATCAATGAAGAACTGCTGAATGTGGTTTTGGAACCGCTGTTCTTTTATGTAGAGTGGAACAACCAAACCCAATTCTTTTCCGAAGCGTATTTGCAAGCCTTGTCGCTCGAGCAAACCATCCGTGGGCATTTTGTAAGGCGAATGCAAGAAAAGATGAAAGTAGCTCAAGACCCTGGCGAACGCGCCTTGGTGGAACAGGCTCTCTTAAAAGGATTGCAAGCCCTGGAAGGAGGAAAATAACATGTCGGAAGTGCACATTATTTTCCACAAGCTTCTGCTCGAAGGATTTGGCCCCTACAAAGAAGAGGTGCAGTTTCGTTTTGACCAGGGTATAAACAGTTATGTGGCAAACAACGAAACCGGCAAGTCGAGCATGGTGGCGGGCTTGGTTTCGGTTATTTATGGGCTTACCCACAGGCAAGGTGCAGCCAACGATTTCACCTTGGAGCGCTTTCGCAACTGGAACGGCCCCAAACGCTGTTACGGTGAGTTAGAGTTCACCAGCAAAGGCGAGCAATACAAAATCCAACGCAATTTCGATACCCATGCCGTGTCGTTGTGGCAAATAGAGAAAAAAACCGGCCAACCCAAATTGGTGGTGGAAGGCGTACATAATCCCATGGCGCGAAAAAAGCTCGATGCCTACGAGAACAAGATCACCGAGTTGCTGGGCATTAGCACCCAAGAGCTGTTTTTCGATACCTTCTATGTTCGGCAACCCTTACCCGAGACCGAGCAAATCAGCCACAGTTTGCAGGAGCTCATTTCGGGCAATACCGGGGTATCTTTTCATCATGCGACTACGGCCTTAGAAGAATCGGTGAAGAGAATATCCAAGTTTACCGGGCCAAGTGGCTTCGGAGTTTCCACTCGCAACATGGTAAAAGACGGGAAACTGGAGCAACTAAAAAACGATATCGAGGACTTAACATCCAAAATTGCCAACAGCAGAGCGGTAGCCGACTCCTTGCAAGAAGTGCAGGCCCAAGTGGCGCGCTTGGACGAAGAGAGAAAGCAAAAAAAAGAGGAACATCGGCTAAAAGCGAATACCCGTCAGGCCTGGGGAGAGTGGAGTTTAGCTGCCGAACGCTACCAAAGTGCACATAAAGAACGTTCAAAACTCAACGCAGATATAAAAGAGCTCGATCAAGTTGTAAGAGATATAAAGCACGAGCAAGAAGTCCTGTCGGCAAAGTATTCGGCGTTTGCTACTGCGCCGAGCCACTTGGAAGAGGGGTTGCTGGAGCTTGCGCAAAGCAACAAAACGGTAGGGGAGTTGCAAGAAAAAGCAGCTTTCGCTGAAATCCAGTACAAAGGTGCAGAAACCAAATTGGCCGAGGTAGAAAACTCGTTGGAGGAGTTCCGGCCCCTGGCTTGGTTAGGCCAAGATCCACAAGGCAAACTAAAAACCCTAAAGCGTACGGCGGGTTCCATGCGAAGTTCCTGGGAGCAGTATGTCGCATCGTTGCATAAAAAAACGGAGCTGGATGCCAAATTAGAGAAGGAGTTTGCGGTGTTTCACACGGCGTCGGAAGCCGAATTGGAGATGGTCAAGAATATAGACCGGCAGCGTTTTGAAGCAGAAACCCAGCGAAAGCAGCTGCAAAACGAAGTGGCGTTGCTACAACAGCGTGGCGAAGCGGTGGCAAGTGAGAAAGCCAAGTTCAACGAGAAATATGCCGAATTTTTACAAAACCCAGAGGTGTGTTCGGCAGACTTTATAAAAAAGAGCCAATTATTGGTGCAAAAACGCGAGTTGCAGGGAACGACACCGGTTACCACCACCACAGCCAAAAAACCTTGGGGCATAGCGGTGGTGGTGGGTGTACTGCTGGCAGTGGCCATCTTCTTTTTCTTGATGTCCTTTGAACGTACTCTACGCATGGTAGCAGCCGGAGCCGGCTTCTTGGTAGGAGCGGGGTTGACGGTGCTTTTGGCAAAGCCAAAGACGAGCACGGTGCAAAGCCCCATGCCCGATTTGGAAAAACGTTTGGCGTTGCTTCAAGAGGAAATGTGGCAGGTCGATAAAAAGCTGGGTGCGTTTGCAACATTGGACGAGCACGAGCTTGTGCGGTTGTCGGAACGAGCCAAGCAGTTCCAAGAAGAACAGCAACGTCTTAGCATGGCTTTGCCGGCAGACCATGCGGTTCAACTCGAGAAGTTGGTTCGTCAGCTGGAGCAAGCCCAAGCAACCGAGCTACAACTAAGCCAAACCGCACAAAAATGGGCAGGGCAGTTCTCCAATGTGGGTGAGGCCTTGGCACAGTGGCGTTCTCTGAAGGCAGAGCAGGCACGCTTGGCAAACGAGTTAAAGGAATTTGCATTGGCGCACTTTGGTATCACAGTTTTAGATGTGCGCGATATTGGCGTGAACACCCCTTCGTGGGACGAGGCGTGGCGCGAGCTGGGGCAGTTTATTTGTCATGTTGCTCCCAGCCAGGATAAGGTGGCCGAAAAAACCACTGAGGAGTTTATGCAATACCTTGGCACGTTTGGGGAAACCGGGTGGAGCGAGCAAGAGAGCCAAGCGCGGCAATATACCGAAAGACTTACCGAGAAGCAAACCCTAGAAAACCAGTTTGCAATCACTCGGCAAAGCAAGCTGGAGCTGCAAAAAGAACTGCAAAAACGGCAAGACGAGAAAACAGCCCTGGCTCAGCAGTATGAAGCCATCTTATTGAGTTACCACCACGATTTGGAAGCAACCTTGAAGGCCTACCGGGAGTGGAAGACGCTACAGCAAAAAGCCAAGGAACTGCAGAGCCGGCAACAGCAAATGTTGCAAAACTACCGGGTGAATAGCATAGAGGAACTGCAACAGCTACAAGATATGCGCAACGATGCCGCAGTGGCGGCCCTGCAAAAGTGGCAGCAGCATATTGATACGCATGCAGGGTTACCCAGTACAACCGATGCCGGGGATTACGAGAAAATTCAGCAGACCCTGCAAAACCTGAACGAAGCCGTGGCAACGCTGAGCAGCGATATACAAATACTAGATCACCAATACGATGCAGCGTACCGTAATTTGGTGAGTCTAGAGGGTAGAGGTATGGTGAATATTGCGGAAGAAGAGCTGAATTTGCGTGAACTGCAGGAGCAAAAACAAACCTTGGATTTCACCGCCCATGCGTATGCCTTGGCGCACAGAGAGCTGAAGGAAGCGGTGTCCGAGTATAAGCAGTCCTACCATTCTCGCTTGGAAGCTAGAATTACACATTATTGCCAGCAAATTACTCCGGAGAAGCACCGCAAAGTGATGCTGGATGAGCAATTCAACCTTTCGGTGTCGGAAGAGGGTAGGCCGATTAGCTTAAGCCAGCTTAGCAAAGGAGCGCGTGACCAAATTTACTTATCGGTGCGCTTTGCCGTGGCGGATTTATTGGCCGAAAACTACGCGCTGCCCATTATCCTGGACGATTCCTTTACCACCAGCGACGCCACAAGGTTGACATCGATGAAGAGCATCATCGATGCCGAAGCAGCGAATCGCCAGTTCATTCTTTTAGCGCACGATACGCTTTATACCCAGTGGGGTACGCAAATTCGTATTGATAAAGAGTAGATAAAAACTGCACGTGCCACATGTGGTACGTGCAGTTTGTTTTAAGTTGTTTATTGAACTTCTTTCATCTTCCATTCCAAGCTGCCATTCTTCTTAAACTTTAATAAGCCATAAGTGGGCTTGCTGTTCACATTCTTCTCGCGGCTCACACAACCCGGGTTCATCATCCAGCACACTTTACCCGAGAGCCCTTTGGTTCGGTGCATAAAAGCCTCGTGAGAGTGGCCGTGTAACAAAATATCGGCATTATTCTCATCAATGAGTAGTAGCATGGTGTTCCTAGCAGAAATCCGATTCTCATCGGTTTGTTTAGGTTGTTTCGTCTCGTTAATCATTAGGTGCCCGTGCACTAACACAAAACGTTTGCCACCGATTTCGCAAACCTTTACCCATTCTTCGTTAGTGTTGTTGGAGTCCACGTTCCCCGGCACGTTGTATATGGGCATCTTAGGGTAATCTTCTCGAACCTTCTCCACATCGGCTTGACCATCGCCCAAGTGAATCATGGCATCGGGCTTTTCTTTTTCGATAATTTGGAGCATGATTTCCACATCACCGTGGGAGTCCGATAGAATTAAAACTTTCATATGACAACACCGTCCTTATTTTTAATCGTGTATTAATTTGCTAACAGATTTTATAAACCTCTCTGTGCCTTGTTCGAGCGCGGCAACCAAGTCATCTGGTTTTTCAAAATCCGGAGTGGTGACCAATACGCTTTCTACTATGGCATCGAGGTTCGTGCTGTCGTGAAAGGTGGTTACTCCCTGTAAAGGTGTTTCGCCCAAAATCGCTTCAAACTGTTTAGCTAACCTTCTGTTTCTTGCTGAAAGCCAAACTTCAAATTGATTTTTCTCATGCCAGTAGACCAGAGCAATTTTCAACCCCTTTTCCTTTAAGGGGTGGGGGAAGATCGAAAAATACGACATGTCCATGTAGCCCTGGTATAGCCCGCTGATTTCGTGTTCTGGGAAGCTTTTTTGAAAGTCGGCTCGCAGTTTGCCCATGAAATCCAGAATTCCTTTATATGCCAGTTGAATTTCACCGTGTTGTAAAAGAGTGGTGTAGTCGCGAATGAGGTGGTTCAGCGTTTTCATGTTCACCCTCCTTGCTGTTTATGAATCTTGTTTCTCGCTTAGTTGCCGCATTTCCTCTTGGTCTTCTTTGGTTAATGCTTTCGACAACACCGCGGCAATGACCAGTATACCAACAATGCTTAAGCTCAAGCGTAGTAAGGTGAAGGGTAGTCCTAAGCTGGCTGCTTCAAAGGTTAACATGGGAATCTTGGTGGTAGACCAAGCTCCTATAAAGACGAAAATATTAAATAAACTGCTGCCTTTCTTCATCATTACGGTGGCTATGGGAAAAGCGGCATATAAAGGGCCAGCCGCGGCAGAACCCAGAACAAACGAAATAAGTAAGCCTTTTAATCCGGAGCCTTTGCCGGTGTATTTCATCATGGTGGCTTTGTCCACCCATACATCGAGCAAACCAAGTAGTATAAAGATGGCTGGTAAGATCGAGATCATTTCTAAGAAGCTGTTCCAAGTAATCGTGAACGATTTGGTACCAATAGAAGGCTGGAAGTAAAGCAAGCCAAGATTTACTGCCATAAGTAGGAGGAATGCACGATAACGCTTGATGAGCTTCATCATTGTAGTACCCCTCCTATAATCATGGCGGACACATACGAAAACACAAAGGCGGCTACATTGCGAATAATCGCCGCTTTTTTACCAAAGGTTTTCATTTCCAGAGGCAGGGTGACAAAGCCCACCATCATTAAGGTGGAGACAAACACGGCAATTTGGGCATAACCAGCACCGTTTTTTAGCAGTGCTGCCACCAAGGGGAAGGCGATAAACCCGGGTATAAGGGTAATGGAGCCAATGACGGAAGCAAGGAAGAACCCTAAGAAGCCCGATTGTTTCCCCAGCAGGTTGGAGATGATTTCTGGGCTGAGAATAGCCAGTGCCATGCCGATGAG
>CALCNS010000190.1 GCA_937897315.1 uncultured Bacillota bacterium | reverse complement strand
TCTTCGGCACCTAAAGCAATACCCACAAGACGTGTGGAACACGCAGCGATTTCAGAGGCATGTAGTACCCCTTGGGCACTCTCAATGGCTGCTAACATGCCCACACTGCCCAGCTTGCGTTTGTATTTTTGCTCTGCTGTGGCAATCGCCAATTCACAGTCTAGCACGTCTTGCACCGTTTCGGTTTTGGGCATACGAATCACATCCACCCCAGCTGCCACCATAGCTTCTATGTCGGCATGACCATGAGGAGAAGACAGCGAGTTGATTCTCACCACTCGTTCGCAAGGAGTATAGTCCATGGTCTTTAACGCCATGTATACCAATTGACGGGCGGCATCTTTCTCCAATGGAGATACGGAATCTTCTAAATCAAACATCAGGGAATCGGCCCCATATATAAACGCATCTTTGAGCATGGAGGGGTTATTTCCGGGAACAAACATCATGGTGCGTCGTAAGCGACTCTTCATTCCTTCTCCTCCCCCTGCCAAGGCAGTGTCGGGCCCCCGGCTCGTGCTATGGCGGTCAGTAACCGAGCTTTTATTGTGCAGTCCAAAGCACCTTTGTCTTGTGCCGTAAGTATAACTCCCTGCAAATCCAATTCGGCTAAGGTGAGCAACAGAACTTCTCGTATTTGCTGTCCATATAGCCGCATCACACTACTGCGCAAAAGAATCTCGGTTTCACCTTGTGTAGGCTCTACTTCAATGAGGATATCTCCCGATTCCAGCGTCCCTGCCCGACCTTTGCCGGTTAACTTCATGATGATTGACCTCCTCTTATGCTGCCCTTACCAAAAAGAAATAAGCGACTACCACTGCACCGAGTAGAATACGATACCAACCAAAAACTGAAAAGTCATTGCGACGAATGTATTGCATGAGGAAGCGTATGGCAAGAATCGAGGAGACAAAGGCGACAAACGTCCCCACCAGCAAGATCATCCACTCGGAATTACTAAAGACAAAGCCAAACTTCAGCATGCGCAACAGACTCGCACCAAACATGACCGGGATCGCCATAAAGAAGGAAAACTCGGCTGCCACCGTGCGAGAGCAACCCAAAAGGATTCCACCCAATATCGTCGAACCCGAGCGGGAGGTGCCTGGTATGAGCGCCAATACCTGGAAAACACCCATAAGGGCCGCGGTGCCGTACCCCATCTCGTTGATATCGGTAATCACTGCTTTGCGCCTTTTGTTGCGATGCTCCAAAACGATGAACAACACACCGTAGAGAATGAGCATGGTGGCAATCGATATCGCGCCGCTAAACAATGCTTCTATTTTGTCATCGAACAACAGGCCAATGACTGCAGCGGGTAAAGAAGCCACCGCTACTTTGAACCAGAGTAAAATCGTTTCGCGCTTTTCGCGTTTGCTTTTACCGGGAGAAAGCGGATTCAGCTTATGAAAATACAAGACCAACAAGGCTAAAATCGAGCCCAATTGAATGACGACAATAAACATGCTCATGAAGGCCTCGCTCACTTCGAGCTTCATAAACTGATCGAGCAAAAGCATATGCCCCGTGCTGCTAATGGGTAACCACTCGGTAATACCCTGAACCAAGCCCAAAAGGGCCGATTTCAGGAGTTCCATAAGATTCATTTTCCTTTACCTCCCAGAAGTGTTTGTTTTCTTATTTTAGCACGTCTAGTGGAAGGTTGCACGTATTTTCTAAATGACAGCAATTACAAAAAGCAAATCGACCTTTCGTTTGCCACGAAGGTCGATTATTTTAGTGTTTCTTCAATTGTTCTGCGACAAACTGCATATCGCGGGCGTAGGTGAGCTTTATGTTCTCCTCGCTACCCATAAAAATGCCGATTTTTATGTGTGGTAAATATCGTTTGATCACACCGCAATCGTCACTGGCCTGAAAATCCGGGTCCTTTAAGCCCATTTCATAGGCCGCGGCAATGGTGCGTTGTCGGAACGCTTGTGGGGTTTGGCACCTCCACATTAAGCTGCGGCTTGGGATCTGAGCCACTTCGTTACCGTTTTCGCTACTAATGAGTATGGTATCGGAACTGGGAATGGCAGCGGTTGCCGCTTCATAATCGGCAGCAGCGTCAATGGCCGCACTAATGCTTTCGGACGAAACTAACGGCCTTGCTGCATCGTGGAAAATGAGCCAGGTATTGGGCTGATCCATATAGGCTTGCACCG
>CALCNS010000189.1 GCA_937897315.1 uncultured Bacillota bacterium | reverse complement strand
GCGAAGGTGGACGTACCGTTGGCGCTGGTGTTGTTACCGAAGTTCAAGAATAAGATATTGTTTCTTTACAGAGCTCTGTTCTTTATCGAACAGGGCTCTTTTCTAGTGTATTTTTGATTTAACCTTAAAAAAAAGACACTTGTTTTCAAAATAAGATATTGACAGCGACTCCTTCTTTGTGATATTCTTACGAAGTCGCATGATACCTTTAAGGTATAGATTGTATGGGAGGTGCTTGAAGAATGAGAGTCGGAATCAGCTTGGCTTGTACTGAGTGCAAGCAAAGAAACTATCGCACAGAGAAGAATAAAAAGAAAACCACAGAACGCTTAGAGTTAAAGAAATACTGCAAGTTCTGCAAAACCCACACTTTACATCGAGAAACTCGATAAAGGAGTGATGAAATGAACTTTGTCAGCAAAATTAAAGACTGGGGAAGCGGTGTCACCGGTTATTTCCGCAATGTACGAGGAGAACTTAAAAAGGTGCAATGGCCAAATAAAAGAGAAACAACGGTGTACTCTTTATTAGTGGTCGTTTTCACTGTGTTTGTTTCATTGCTGATTTGGTTAATTGATACCATCTTCAGTACATTGTTATCTTTCATTATATAATGAAAGTACGAGCGGTTGCGAGAAGAGGTGAAGCCCATCTATGAAACGAGAATGGTATGTTGTTCACACATATTCCGGTTATGAGAATAAAGTCAAAGACAACCTTGAAAAACGTGTGGAAACCATGGAGATGCAAGATAAAATCTTTCGTATTGAAGTGCCCACGGAAGACGAAGTAGAAATTAAAGATGCCAAAAAGAAAATGACAAAGCGCAAGCTTTATCCGGGTTATGTTTTGGTTGAAATGATTTATACCGATGATTCATGGTATGTCGTACGCAATACCCCCGGAGTGACAGGCTTCATCAGTGCCGAAAACAATAAACCGATTCCTATGGAAGCGGAAGAAGTAGACCGTATCATCGGAAAACAAACCGATACAGTGGAACGAATTCGTTCCATCGATTTAACGGTTGGAGATAAAGTTGTGGTAGTGGAGGGTCCCTTTTCAGGGAAGACTGGCACAATTCAGGAGATCAATCTGGAAGATCGATATTTAAAAGTATTGCTTTCTGTTTTTGGCTTCGGCAGAGAGGTTTTAACAGAACTTTCTTTAACCGATGTGAAAAAAGAATAAAGCCCTAATCGGCAACCTGTCTGCCTAGACAGGAGTTTACTATAAGGAGGTGTAACCATGGCAAAAAAATTAGTGCAAGTAGTAAAACTGCAGTTACCAGCTGCAAAAGCCACACCTGCTCCACCTGTCGGTCCTACCTTAGGACAAGCGGGTATTAACATGATGGCTTTCTTAAAGGAATTCAACGAAAAAACAGCTCCGCAGATTGGACTGGTGATTCCTGTTGAAATTTCGGTTTATCAGGACCGTTCCTTTACATTTATTCTCAAGACTCCTCCTGCTGCTGTATTGCTTAAAAAAGCATGCAATATTGATACGGCTTCAGGAACTCCCAACAAGAAGAAAGTTGGCACCATTACCAAAGAAAAGGTCAGAGAGATTGCTCAGTTAAAGATGCCTGATTTAAATGCAGCTTCCATCGAAGCGGCGATTCGTATGGTTGAGGGCACTGCCCGCAGCATGGGGATTGAGGTTCAGGGATAACCCCTTGACCTTCATTGCACTTGACCGGTGGGAGGGGAAAACCCCCGCTTAACCACAAAGGAGGAAAGAAAAATGGCCAAACATGGCAAACGTTTTGCTGAAGCAGCAAAATTGGTAGATTCGAATAAAATGTACGACCCCATGGAAGCATTGGACTTGGTCGTCAAAACTTCAACAACGAAATTTGTTGAATCTGTTGACTTAGCAGTTGTCTTGGGTGTAAATCCAAAACATGCGGATCAAAATGTCCGTGGTGCAACTGTCATGCCGGCGGGTTTAGGAAAAACGGTACGAGTATTGGCGTTTGCCAAAGGCGACAAAGCCAAAGAAGCAGAAGCTGCTGGGGCTGACATCGTCGGAGCAGAAGAGCTGGTAGCTCAAATCCAAGGTGGATGGATGGACTTCGATGTAGCCGTTGCAACACCCGATGTAATGGGTTTGGTCGGACGGTTGGGTCGTGTCTTAGGTCCCCGTGGTTTGATGCCAAACCCAAGAACCGGCACTGTCAGCATGGAAATCGGTAAAGCAATCAATGAAATCAAAGCTGGTAAAGTGGAGTATCGTGTGGACAAAGCCGGCGTGGTTCATGTGCCGATTGGTAAAGCAAACTTCACAGCTGATAAACTCGCTATCAATATGGAAGCGATTATGGATGCTTTAGTGAAAGCCAGACCCGCTGCTGCAAAGGGCACATACATTCGTTCCGTAACCATATCTACAACAATGGGTCCGGGAATCCATGTAAACCCACAAAAGGCAGCAGAAAAATTCGTGCCTCAAGCTTAAGTTTTGCTTGACAAAGCAAGATTAGGCAATTACAATACAGTGAGATCGTAGACAGCAGGGACAGTAATGTTTAATCATCCTGCCGAGGTCGGAACAACGCAATCTATCGAATGCGGTATCCGTCTGTCTGCGGATACCGCATTATTTATCTTAGTGCTCTTCTCCCTTGGCTTTGTTCTTTTTGAATACAGCTAGAGAAGCGAGAAGCGAATGAGGGAGGTGTAACAACAATGAATGCAATACGCGAGCAAAAAGCTGCAGCAGTAGCTGAAATTAAGGAACGTTTACAAGCGACTCAATCGGTCGTCTTTATGGATTATCGAGGAATGAACGTTGCAACGGTAACCAAATTGCGTCGAAAATGCCGTGAAGCCGGAGTCGATATGAAGGTTATCAAGAATACGCTGACTCGTCTGGCTGCAACCGAATTGGGTATGGAAGCCATTAATACCAAATTGGAAGGAACCACAGCAGCTTTCTTTGGTATGAATGATCCGGTCGCACCGGCAAAAGTTTTGGAAGAATTCTTGAAGGAAAGCAAACTAACCCTTGAAATCAAAGGTGGTATTGTCAGTGGTAAAGTGATTGACGCTGCTGGTGTCAAGGCTTTGGCAAGCTTGCCCGATAAGAATGTCTTAATCGCACAGGTACTTGGAACATTGATCGCTCCGATTACCGGGTTCTACTCCGTTTTACAAGGCAATACCCGAAATTTGGTATATGCTTTGGAAGCCGTTCGGAAGCAAAAAGAAGAAACAGGCAATTAATGCCAATGCTTTCTTGTTTTCACTTTAATAAAGAAAAATATTAGGAGGATGTTTATAATGAATAAAGAACAATTAATTGAAGCCATCAGCAATATGACCGTGTTGGAATTGTCTGAACTGGTAAAAGCTTTGGAAGAAAAGTTTGGTGTTTCCGCCACTGCCCCCATGGCTGTTGCTGCTGCTCCTGTTGCCGCTGCTGCCGCTGCTGTAGAAGAAGAACAAACTGAATTTGATGTAATTCTCGAAAACGTTGGCGACAAGAAAATCAATGTCATCAAAGTAGTTCGTGAAGTAACCGGCTTAGGATTGACTGAATCCAAAGCAATCGTTGACGGCGCACCCAAAGCCGTTAAAGAAAAGGTTTCCAAAGCCGACGGCGAAGAAATCGTTAAGAAATTAGCTGAAGCCGGCGCTACTGCTAAACTTAAATAGTTTCTTACCTTTTGATACTGTTTTAAGCTGAAAGAAACCCTCTCCACGGATGAGGGTTTCTTTTTCTTTTACTTGACTTCGTATATAACCTATGATAATATAGATAATTGCAATAGCGTAAGATGGACTAAGTATCCTTTCTTACAAATAGAGTATTCCGTGATCATATTTCTATTGTGAATCGAATGAAAATGCAAGGAGTCGACAGCAGGTATCTATATAGAAATGCCTGCTGTTTGGTTACTCATTGCCTTTTAAGCATTCAAACGAGGGGTGACAAATTTGGACGGTAAGATGGTCAAATCGGGCAATCGTCAGCGTTTCTCATTTTCACGAATTGACGAAGTCCTGCCCATTCCCAACCTCATAGAGGTTCAACAGAGCTCGTATCAATGGTTTCTTAACGTCGGATTAAAAGAATTGCTACGGGATATATCGCCAGTACAAGACTTTACCAACAATCTGAGTTTATATTTTGGCGATTATCGATTGGGAGAACCCAAATATTCTGTAGAAAATTCCAAAGATCGGAAGAGCGTCGTGTAGGGAAAGAGTGTAGATCTCGGTGGT
>CALCNS010000188.1 GCA_937897315.1 uncultured Bacillota bacterium | reverse complement strand
CGTGCCGTGTAATCCTTATTTTATTTCAGTGTCCTCTTGACGGGTAGCAGTTCAAAAAGGTTGCCAGCTTTCTTGTTCGCTTAGTTAAACCGATATGCTCGCAGGATGAGCTCACTACACAACAGAAGCTCTTCACTATTGCGAAGGTTCAGCAAAACACTGCCAAATTCGTTTTCTTGTAAGGTATTATTGGTCACAAATTCGTGATTCATTTCATCAATGAGGATGGCTTCTGGCGGCAAGTTTAAGCGAACTTGCATGACATCGTCTTGGAAGGTGATGCGGGCGATATCCCGTAAACGTGTCCAGATGATTTGCTTGTTTAAGAAACTGGCGCGCATATCATCTCCTTGGGTATGGAGTAAAGCCACCAATTCTTTATAGAGTTGTTGTTGTCGCGAAGTAGCCATCTCGAGGAACGTGTCGATTTCCTTTTGGAAGGGATGATGACGGCCTAAGAGATGTGGTAAAGGTAATCGCTCCACAGATAACAAATTTTCTCCATGGTAATGGCAGCTCAATAATTCTAAAGCGACAGAGGTAAATGCTGCAGCGCTGATTTCGGATTCACTATAAAAATCGCTGAGGCACAGCAAACGAGGTTGTTGCCACTGCACTTTTTCCGCGACATCAGCTCCTAAATGGTGAAGGATGAGCAAGCGAACCTCACTTTGATGTTTTTGCATCCAAGCCATGGCGTTCAAGCCCCGACTAATGGGATTCTGCATCGGGGTAGAGCGGTAAATCAAGATCACAGGTTGCATGTTATAGTCCAGTGCTAAGGTATCGATGACATCATGCTCCATAGGATAGTTACCGGTAATGAATCGTAAACCAAACAATACATCTAGATTGGCTTCAATTTGCTTTTTTTGAGGTGCACCGATGAGGGTTTCATCCATACGCAGTTCTTCATATCGTTCCTCATCCATCCAAAACAATTTGACATTGCTCATGCGATTCTCTCCTTACTATCCTTTGAATATATCGACACAAAATTCGCCGTGTAGAAAGCCTTTTCCTTTATAATAAGAAGTTTAGAAGGAATAAAACGACTGGGACATTGATTAAATCCCCTAAAAAGCCACCTCCCAAAGGGACAAGTAGAAATGCATCTTGCGCTGGGCCATGTTGCTCCACAATGGTTTCCATGTTAGCAAGAGCTGTTGGAGTGGCTCCCAAAGCATGTCCGATCATACCTGATGCCATGACGGCAGCATTATAATCACCTCCCATGAAAGGGAAGGTCACTTTCATACTAAATGTTACTGTGAAAACGCACTGTGCCAATAAAATGAGGAATATTGGCAGTGCCAATGCAGCTAACTCCCATAAAGCCAATGACATGGAGGCCATAGATAGAAAGATGGCCAATGAGGCATTCTGATACCATTCTGTGGTTCCCTGATGTAAAGAGAAGAAAGGATTCTGGCGAAGTACTGCTCCTGCAGCTAAACCTAGGATCATGGACAACACGGAAGCCGGTATTTGTAGCCCGGGAAACCAAGACTCCAGAAGCGGGACAGAAAGTGAGCTAAGGGTATACAACCCCGCAAACAAAAGAGCATGAGAGACCAAGGTTTTCTTTGTCATCGACGATGGGTTCTCTGAAGAGCCTGCCTTCGAAGCGTTGGATGGCAGCGG
>CALCNS010000187.1 GCA_937897315.1 uncultured Bacillota bacterium | reverse complement strand
AACTCTTCCTTGGACATGCTCGCCATTTTAGGAAAGATTGCCGAAGCGTCTGCTCCGTTTTGAATTTCCTCGAGTTGGCTGTAATCCAGTTCAGGGTCATTGGGATACAACGCCGGTAACACATACTTAATTGAATACGACCCTTGCATTGCTCTGGTATAATAGCTTTTTTGACGAAACGGAATCATTAGATCAATGATATGATCATGAATGTTCATTAGGTGATCTGACAAATCGGGAAATAACTCTGCCAATCTCTTAATGCGTGATTTCTCAAAGCTCATGTTATAAGCCACCGTGCAAACATTGATTGGTATATCCTTACACAACTGCTTGGCTAATTCTCTTCTGGGGTCCGCTCCCGGATAAGCCAAATAAGCTTTATGCATGAGTTGACCATCTTTGGTTTCTATGTAATGTAACGAATATTGAAAAACAATTTGTTCGTAGGGTTTGGAATCATCATAAAGAGGGATTGCCGGCTGAAACGATTCAAAATCGAGGAAATAGAGTGGATACGTGACTTGCTCCAGGAAAGCGGCGATGCTATCCTTTTCCACATAGTCCGGTAGATCATGAAGCTCATGCCGAATTTGTAGAAGATTACTGGGGTTGAGTTTTGGCTGTTGCTCTAAATCAAGAAAAGAGATGCATCCGTGTTCATAATGAGAGAACATGGTTCGTTTCTGCATGCCGACTACATGAAACAAGTTAGGTGTTGGTAAATCTCGGGTGCAAAACGCGAAAAAGCCACAACTGTAGGGCGCGAAACAGTGCGGGCCAATCCTCTGCTCGGGTTCTTCCGTTTGCTTCATATATTCTTCTAGTTCTTTGATTCGTTTCTCAACATCGGAAAAATAACTCATTGCTTCCTCAGTCACATTATTGATTATGAAAAGCGAATCAAGCTCCAGATCACCGATGCGTACGTAGGTGTTATCGATATGGACAATGCCGACCACTTCGACTGTAAACCCAAGTTTGGTCAGCACATAATTCTGGTAAGCCGCATCATGATAATAAATATCTTGAATCTGGGTCGAGCTCTTCACCTCATAGATTTCTACTCGGTTATTTCCGTTATTTTTGAGAAGATCCACACTACAGAAAAGTCCGTTGTATGAAAAGGAAGCCTCAGCTATGTTCTTTGTGCCTGCTTGCAATAAGCGTTTGGTTTCTTTGATCATCTCGTTTAAATCTCCGTACGGAACTTCACTGAAATCACCAAAAAGACCCATTGCCAAATCACCAACTTCTAAGCCGGTATCGAGAACCGCTTGATTCATGACCGAATCATCGAATTGCTCGGGGCAATGCTTTTTCAGCCACAGCATTTTCGGGCACTGCACAGCCGAACAGTATCTTGATTTTGATAAGTGTAAAGACATAATGGACTCCTTTACTGGTTCTTTTGAAACAAATCAGGTTAGTTTTTTCGATTTCAACAAGTGAACGCCAACTAGAATAATGCGGATCGTGAGCCAATAGAATAAACTACCGGTCCACGACCTCATTGTCAATAATCGTATTCATTGCAGATAATTTAGTCATGTCACTATTGTTGAATGAGCCATCTAAAACCATGGGTTAGGAATAATTTTACGGCTTGATATTGTCTCTTAGGATAGCAGGTTCATTATCTTCAAGCACTTTTTCTGTTCACTTTTCCTAGACCATTATAGTACGTGGTGGTTTGGCGCATATCTGCAGAGAGTAGGTCTTGGAAAAAAGAGGGTATGACGAGGATTAGCTCCTCCTCCGCGCAGCAGAGCATGACGGTAATGACTTGCTCCGGTGTGTAGGCGTTGCCAGTTATGGCAAATAACGCCTGTGAGTAATCGGGAGAATAGTAAGGAAAGCTTCCCCCGATTTTCGAGGGCGGTATACTCGTTTTTAAGTTGTTGGTATTTGTCCAATGCGGTCACTCCTTGGGAAGGCGTTCCACCTGTGCATTCGTCTTGTGTGGGTTCAGTTAAGAAAGTCTAGGAGTAATCGATGTACCTTGATAGCTTATTAAACAAATCGAACCGCGGTGCCATACATTTGCATATAGAAGAATGTAAATCCGTTTGTATCTAGGTCAATATCTTGACGCATGCCGATTATGGCATCAGCATGAAGAATTGCGGCACGTTTCTTAAGCTCTTGAATCGCAATATAGAATGCCTTTTCAAAATCACTTTGGCCCACAGAGTATTCGCCATATAAGAATCCCCAGTCCGATCTCTCCTCCGACAATGCTCCATTATTCTTTAATTGCTGTAATTCTTTGGAATATTGAGTAACTAATACACTGAGAGCACTACTAAAAATCCCCTTGTTCGATACTTGAAAATACACCGGTCCAATCACTTCGTAATCCCTTTTTAAGTCTCCTGTGGTTACAATAATGTCACTCATCCTAATCCTCTCCTTTTTTGATTTTCTCTAGACTTATTTCTTCTCTTTCAAACTTGGGAACCATTCCTGTAGTATGAAGTACAGATAACTTACTATTAAACACGATGTTTCATATACTCACTCCACCTTCTACACACATCTCGTGTGGGTTCATCCAAATAAGACCAGGCACGTTCTTTCATCCAATCAGGAATGCCATAAGCCGCTTCGGCAATTGAGCCGGTGATTGCTGCTAAGGTATCGCTGTCACCTCCCAGAGATATGGCGTTGCGTATGGCATCTTCAAAATCGGTGCTTTCTAGAAACGCAATAATCGCTTGTGGCACTGTTTCTTGGCAACTCTCGTTAAACGTATAGGTTGGGCGAATTTCATCTAAAGTTTTAGACAAGTCATACTTAGAGTGACTGATGATCATCTGCTTCCAATGTTGAATGCTGTTTGATTCGTTTGTGTAACCTCTTGCTCGAAGCATATACCAGATAGCCAGCGCCGTCTCCACAGCTCCTTTAATGCCTTCCTCGTGATTATGTGTCACAGTTGCACTGGTTTTTGCCAATCTTTCTAATTGATCTATACTTTCGTGCGCCATAAACGATTGCGGAACAGCCCAGGCACAGGGAGAAACTCGCATTGCAGAGCCATTGCCCCAGCTGTTGTAAGGTTGATTGTCATAGGATACAAGCCACTGGCTAAACCGTCCTCCATAACCGGCGTTGGGGTATCTCCTACCCCACTTCTTCATGGAAGCAGCGAAAGTTTTCTCTGCATCTGGTCCCAATAATTTATCTCGATCCATTTGCATAATCGCATCCGCCACTGCAAGGGTCATAACCGTATCATCGGTAAAGAAGCAGTCATTCCGAAACAAAGGGAACTCCTTCGTCTTTATGTTGTTCCACTCGTATACCGAGCCGACAATATCACCGATTATTGCACCAAACATGGGTCCTCACCACTTTCATTTCAGTAGTATAAGAATAGCAAAAATTTGCTTGGCAGTGGTCGCTTACTTGGCGACACTTTGGCAATCCCTACCCCAGCAAAACCCAACAAACGGAGCGAAATCCAAAACGGCTCCGTTTGTTGGTACTTTTTATTTCCCAAACATCGCCTTCAGCACATCGCCCATGAGTTTCACAACGGTTTTGGTGTCGGTGGCTTGCGAAGATTTATCGGTCAACGTTTTTATAATCTCTTGCAAACTCGAAGTGAATTTGGTGTCGAACATCTTTTGAACCCACTCAATGTCGGTCACTGCTTTATTGCCCAAGTAGGTTTGTTCAAACACATAAATCGTGCCTTCACCAAGCACAGCAACAATGCTACCTGCAACAATGGCGTTCAATGCCGCTGCACCAATGTTCAACCCGGGAATCGCTTTCGCAGCGCCAATGGCTTGCCTTGCAAGTATGCTGACTGTGCCAACTTCAACGATCGTATTGAAGAGATTCTTCGACGCCTCATCTTTCTTTATCTCATATACTTGCGCCAAGGAATTCACCAAAGCGACTTCCAACGGCATGAGTATGGTGGCATCTGGAAATGGAATAGGAACCGCTCCCACGACCACTGCAGCAGTTGTGGAAACACTGACAATGGCCTGCGACATGAATCTCTTGCGATTCAATTTATAAGCAGCAATGTCGTGTTCGCTGGATTTCATCCCTTCCGGCATCAGTTCATTGGTAGCTTCAATCAGTTCGGTGAGCCCTTCAGGAGGTGCAAATGCGTTATCGTTCAACACAAATACCTGAGCCACAACCGGTATAACTTTGCGAAGATTCTTGGTATACTTCTTCTGTTTGGCAAAGGCATTGTAGACCATTTCAATATTCCGAGTGCGATCCGGAACCGAATAGGATTTCGTTATCACAACAACGACCGGAACCGATGGCCACATAGAAGTTGCTCGAGATAAATCATTGATGCTTTTAGCAAAGAGCTTTCCGGCGGTTCCCTCAACACAAAACCAAATTACATTGATTTGCGTATCGGTATGACCCTCTTTAGCGCTTTTCTTGGACCACTTCTTTACAGAGTTGATCGCTCTGTATCCCTTAAACCAAGACGGCTCAAATCCAACCGTATCGATAAGCCGGAAGTTGAGCTTATCGCTCTCATATATAGCCAGCTCTTCCGTAGTTCCTTCTGTTCCCCACCCAGTTTTAGCTCGTTCTTCGCCAAGAAGAGCATTGATCAGGGTAGACTTCCCTACGCCAGAATTACCAATGACTAAGACGTTTCCTCTTTGCATGAGCGGTGCTCCTTTCGGTTATCAAGATCGCTAAACAATAGAGAGGAGAATAACCTCCTACCAAGTATATCTTACTGGATTAGCTGCACCCTTTTTCCGATAACTGTCAGGAACGCGCTTTCCAACATAGAGTTGGACGATTTCATCTGGGGCTTCAATTCCGATAAATCCAATACGACCTGGTTCCGCCTCAGCACCGGGAAAATTCTCTGCAGTAACATCTAGCCAACATTCCGGTATGAAAGCGGCTCGAATCAAGCCTTTCTCAACAGCCAGGACAATTTCTGCTTTTTCCGCTTTTGATTTGTTAAGCTTCCATGCTTTACGTGTTGCCTCATATATTGAGGTTAATGAGATGCTGATGTTTATATTAATCAGTATTGCTTTATGTTTGAAAACTGCTTGTTCAGCAGTATATTGACGAATTACTTCTTCGGCATGCATTACACCAAAACTATTCGCTCCAATACCAGATGCAATGTTTGTAAGACCTGGGTAAGCATCAATTAAGGCAGCTTCTACTTGAAGCGCTGTCGTTTCGTCCATACCATGACGATGAATAACATGAGAAACCTCCAAACCAGCTGCTTTTATTAGTCTAATGCGTTTTAATTTGTTTTCAATATCATCTCCCTCGAGACCCTCTTCCGTCCGGATATGCGCAAAAACGCGATTCCCTTTCCCTTTTCCTATATAGAAAGTTTCACCGTTTCTTGGATCAATCAATCTGTAGACATAGCTTTTCAACTTATCGATAATTTCTTGTTTAAATTCTTGCTGCACTTATGAACACTCCAATCATTGTTTTTTAGCTGGGTTAGAAATTAGCTTCCCCCTCTTTACATTTTACTCCGTTCTATCTATATTTATAATCACAAACATTGTTCAACAATTGCTCTCAGCTTACCTTCCACAAAATCATAAAAAAATTGATAAAAATACAGAAGTGTTTGATAAGGAGCACACTATGCTTTCTCTTTCACATCCCGTTCGCTCACCAAAAACCAATATTCCCCTCAAGAAGCAGATCATTCATACCCTGTTACTGCTCCTCTTCGGGGTTCTTTTGGGCGTACTCTCAAAGTTCCTAGATGAAACACCCTCCAATTTGCTACCATCTTTTTTGCAGGCGTTGGATTTGCGAAATTTCTTCAGCCGTTTGGCTATCTGGATTTTCATTGGGGTTTGGGTCTCTATCTCTGCAAGTTCAGCAAAGAGGGCAGCTTTGAATGTTTTTGTGTTCTTCCTCGGCTTTGTGAGCAGCTATTACCTCTACTCCACCTTTATCGCCGGCTTCTTTCCACAAGAATATGCTATAATTTGGTTTGGGCTTGCCTTTGTATCTCCCTTGTTAGGCTTTATATGTTGGTTTGCCAAAGGAGATGGTTTGCCGGCACTGGTGTTAAAGGCAGGGATCCTTGCAGTTGTGTTCAACTTAACCTTTTCCTATGGTTTTGTTTACTTCTATGTAAGGTATCTGTTGGAATTCATCGTCTTCGGGGCCACGATGATGCTGCTTTACCAAAACAAAAAAGAAACCCTAAAAGCAGCGGGCTTAGGCATTGTTTTTGCCATACTGCTCAAAGTGTTTCTTCCGTTTGGTTTCTAAAATTTTAGCATTGTGATCCTAGTGCTCCTATAAGCAGCAAAAAGTACGTTAAAAAGCATCGCGTCGGCGATGCTTTTTTGAACCCGTGACGAATTGTCACGGGTTCTCTACTTTCTAACTCCTCACCTAATGTTTACTAGCAATAAATTTCTGAATGGGAGTGAAATCTACACCTGTCACCAAGCTTGCGGTGTCAAAACACACTTGCAGCCCGTTGAAGCTATTGGTAAATATTAAAACCCCGGATTTTGTTTCTAAGCATAAACATACAAGGGCTTTGAAGCCTCCGTTATCTCCCCAATGCCATAGAAGTTTCTCCTCTTTTTTGTAGATTCCCCAGCCGAGTCCCCAAAAAACCTCTTGGTTGAAGGTATTCTGCACTTGAATCATTTCGTTAAAACTGCTTTGGTGTAATGGTAGGATTTTTTGATCCATGAGGTTCAATAGGAACCGGGTATAATCTTCAATAGTGGTATACAAGGAATAGGCCGCATTGGGGTCGGTATTGCCACTGCTATTGGTGAGATTGCGCTTGGGCTCTCTTTGGCCGTCTTTGTCAAAGGTAAAAGAAAGCTGCTCATTTACAAGCTCGGTTCTGACCATGGCACTGTGGTTCATCTGCAAGGGTTCGAAAATATACTCCTGAATAAGTTCTTCTAACCCTACACCGGTAATTCGTTCCACCGCTTTTTGCAAGTAGAAATACGCTTCACCGGAATATTGAAACCGGCTTCCCGGGTCAAAATGGATGGTAACTGGTTTCTTGCTCCAATTCGCAAAGCCCGAGCCGTGGGACAAAACGATGCGAGGGGTGATCTGCTTATACCGCGAATCCTGGCTGATTTCATAATCCGGGAGGTAATCTGCAACCGGAACATCTAAATCAATTTTGCCTTGATCCCGAAGCAGCAAGATTAGATACGCAAATACCGGTTTTGTTAAAGAGGCGGCTTCAAACTTTGTTTGGAGTTGCACCTCCTCTTGTGAGATGCTGTTGGTGATACCGTGGGTCGAGGTAAGAATCACTGTACCTTGGGAGATCAGTGACATTGCCAGACCAAATACCTTGTTTTCTTGCATAGACTGCGAAATGACGGAACTCCATGCATCTCTGTGTTCAATCTTCATAAAACCGCATTCCTCCTCAATGAACTCTTAGCTCTGCAAGATTCGATAAAAAGAGGAACCCTTCCTGCATCTGGGCTTAGCTACGCTTGACCCAGATACAAAGAGAGTTCCTTTTTTTTGTTTCGTCACGACTGATTCACTGTAAGACAGGCTGACACTTATGCAGCCATAACGTCTTCTGAGTCCTGCATGTGCTTCTTGCGAATAAAGAAAACCACCAACAAGAAAGCGAGAGTGGAAACGACAACGGCCGATACAAACGCCTGGCTCACACCTTTGGCAATGTCTCCCTGCGCCGAGTTGAACAGTAATCCCCCAAAAGAACCTGCCAATACGGCAGCTAAGGAGTTTATGAAATTCAACAAGGCTGTGCCGGTCGATAAGGTTTCAGGGGTTAAGGTCGCTTGGGCTGCAGGTGTAATAGAAACGGCTCTAAAACTTTCGGCAATGCCGGTCACGCCGAACAAGACGAAAAAGATCATAATCGAGAAGGAAGAGGAGATCATGGTAAAAGGAAGCATGGCCAGAGCGACTAATCCCGATGCGAGCGCCATAGACTTCCAGGAGTTTCCTCTGTGCTTCCCTACCCAAATTCCAGTAAAAGCAGGTAAGACCATTGTGATGATGGTACGAGGCATCGACAACAATCCAACCGTTGTTGCATTACTTCGTATAATTTGGAAAGCGGCTAAAGAACCATAGGTTAGCATAATGGTACTATAGTAAAAGCAAGATAAGCCGATGATTAACAAGATGGAATACTCTTTGTTTTTGAACAAGCTCATGGCAATAATCGGCTGTCCATTGGCGTTTTCCACTTGCTGCTCCACTTTAACCAAGATCAGAAGCGATACAATCGTGCTGGCAACCCCGAGTAAAATCGT
>CALCNS010000186.1 GCA_937897315.1 uncultured Bacillota bacterium | reverse complement strand
CGTGCCGTGTAATCCTTATTTTATTTCAGTGTCCTCTTGACGGGTAGCAGTTCAATTATTGTCGCTTCAGCAGCTTTTGTATTTACACTATATTTTCTTTATCGGTTCAAGTAAATCGAGTTGTTTCTTTGTTTCGGGTGCGCTTATGAATGCTTCAAAATCCACACATTCTTCTAACCACTGGAAACTGAAGTCCACATCATACTCTTCACTGTTTTTTGCCCAGTGATACAATTGCATCCAACGTTCGCCGATCTCTTGAAGTGTTGTCGGAGCCGAAGCATAGAGCCCACCGGAGAAATATCTCTTCTCAAACGGGGCTGGTACATCCATTTCTTCTGGAATGGTCACCCAGATCTCATATCCATAAACGGGGTTACCTTCGCTCGGACTGGGATTGTTGAAACCGAAATGCCGGAAACCGGCTCGTTTATGAAGGGAATGCTCAAAGATAAAAGAGTTCATCACAGCAGCGCAATCCGCTTCCGGGGTTGTGCTTTCGGCTCGATAAGAAGCAACGGTCATGGGTGGTAGTTTTACAATTCTTACATGGTCTAAGTTCTTTTGTGACATGTTTATCATCCTTTCAGAGAGTGAATTTAGAGGGCCTTGCATCAGTGCGGTCATCGGCTGTTTCAATTGCTCATCTAAACCAGATAACATTGTCATGAAATCCTTGGTTGTCTCAAGCTGCAGGATGAGGTTCTCGAGAATCCTAATCAACAATTGCGCATGTCGGGCATCCTCTTTGAGACGCGTGTAATGGTTCTTAAATACATCCAAGGTATGGTGACTAGAACTTGTTAAGAAGATCTTTTCTATTTCCGCTATGGGAAAATCCAGATTGCGCAAAATAACGATTTGTTGAATTCGAGCCATATTCTCTTCGTTATAGTAGCGATATCCGCTTTCACTCCGCTGGCTTTCTAGAATACCGACTTCTTCCCAGTAGCGTAACGTTCTGTGGGAGATTTCATATCGATTTGCAATGTCGCCGATTCGTATCATGCCACGCCCTCCTCTCTGAGATAGAGTGTAAACGGTTCCGCAACGTAAGGGTCAAGAGGGTTACTTCAGTTTTTTTAAGTATTTATTAGCTGCATTAAGTATTATTTGCCTTGTAAGGTCCGTATTATCTTTCTTGCTCATGGCTTCTTGCATAAAAATTTTTTGTGCATCATACACTTCTGCAGGATTTGATTCCACTGGCACCATGTCCCCGTTCGGTAACATCGTTCTTGCTTTGCAATTGTCTTGCCACATGGTGTTCCAGTAATGGTGAATTTGCTGTTTCAGCTGCTTATCTTTTACTGGGCATAGAATCTCAACCCGATAATCCAAGTTTCGGGTCATGCCGTCGGCAGAACCGATATAAATACTGCGTTTCTCGTCACAGCCAAACAGATAAATACGTGGGTGTTCCAAGAAACGCCCAACGATACTACGAATCTCAATATTTTCTGTAGCGCCTAGAACCTGCGGTAGAAGGCAGCATATGCCACGTATCATAAGGCGAACCCGAACACCGGCTCGGGAAGCCTCGCTCAACTTATCGAGTAGTTCCCTTTCCGATAAGGAGTTAGCTTTGATACCGACAAATCCGGCCTCACCACGTCGAGCTTTCTCGATTTCCCAATCGATGAGTTTCAGCAAAGCCGGTTTCATTTCTTTCGGAGCGACCAACAAGGATTCATAATGCCCGTCGAGATACCCCATACTCATATTACTAAAAAATCGATTAGCATCTTCTCCGAGAACAGGATCGGCGGTCAAAAGAGATAAATCGGTGTAAAGGTGTACGGTTTTTTCGTTGTAATTACCGGTTCCTATTTGGGTGATATACTGAACCCGGTCTTTATTTCTACGTGTGATTAAGCATATTTTTGCATGCGCTTTATAATTTTCTAAGCCATAGATGACTTTGCAGCCACCTTCTTCTAAAATCTCTGTCCAATTAATATTATTGGCTTCATCGAAACGTGCACGTAATTCCACGAGGACCAGTACTTCTTTGCCGTTTTCCACGGCTGTGAGTAAATACTCTACCAAGCGAGATCGATTGGCTAAGCGATAAATGGCAATTTTTATGGAGAGGACTTCTGGGTCTTCAGAAGCTTCTTTGATGAGCTGCAAAAAAGGTTCGATGCTGTCATATGGAAAATACAGTAGGCGATCTCGCTCTTGGATTTGCCGTATCTTGCTTTCATCTGGTTGCCAATCCGGTGGATATTGTGGAGTATAGGGTGGGTATAGCAATATGGTTCTTTGCTTAGTCGGTATTTTGTCAATGAGGGAAGATAAAAAGCCAAAATTCAAAGGAGCTTTTTTATAAAACACCTGTTGGTTTTTCAGACCCCATTGTTTACAGAAAAAAGATAGCATTGGGCTGCTCTTTGTAGCATATTGCACTTCCATGCAAATGGGTGCCAAGCGGCTCCGCTTTTTTAACACGGTGCGCATTTGCTCACGATAATCTTCGCGGGGATCCAAGTCGAATTCATCGATGGTTAAGTCTGCATTTCGCGTCAAACAAAAAATAGATTTATCTAGGATCTCGTGATACGGATAGATTTCGTCGGCAAATTCTAAAACAATCTCTTCTAGTAAAATATACCTCAGGGTAGGTCCGGGCAAGAATACAATCTGGGGTAAAAAATCAGGCACGGGAATCAACCCAAAAAGAGAGAGGTTTTTCTTTTTTTCTTTTTCTTTTGTCTTTTCGCGTAGTTCTACCCCCACATGTAAGGCTTTACTGGCTACATGTGGGAAGGGATGTCTCGAATCCAAGACTTGAGCAGACAAAACCGGTAGCACTTGATAACGAAAATAATGTCTGGCATATTTGCGATCGACATCTGCCCAGTTTTTGTGATAAAGCCGAACTACCCCTTGCTTTGCCAAGAGCGTTTCTAGTTCTGAAAACGTCTGCTCCATGAGTGCGTTCAAACCATGAGCTCGCTCAAACACCTTCTTAAAAATCTGCGCCGGGGTCCATCCCGACTTATTGTCGATGTGTTCAGGTTGACTCAGCGTTAGTTCATAGGTGCTGCCCATGCGAATCATGAAGAACTCATCCAGGTTAGAGCAGAAGATGGACAGAAAGCGCAATCGTTCCATGAGCGGTACGGTGGAATCTTGAGCTTCTTCCAGTACACGCTGATTAAACCGTAACCAGGAAAGGTCACGGTTTTGCGTATAGGAGTAATCAAGGGGTATGGCTGTAGGATCGAGTGCCATGGAGAACACTCCTTATTCGTTACTTAAAGGTGGTTTGGGACCATCCTTTCCGGTTTCCTGCAGTTCCGCATCGAGTTCTGGGTATCGTTCCCAATCGGACTCACTCATTGTAACAGACCACTTGGGTAACGGGTCGCCACTTTTGCATACCAGTAATCGCTCTAAGAGGTAGCCCTCTCTCACGCCAAAGCGGCTTACTAAAACCTTCTCACAACGAAAATGTTTAACAAGGGTCTGCAAAATGGTCATACCATACAGTAACGTCTTTACCCGATCCGGAGCCGTGCGCAAGATCAAATCCAGTCCAACGGTTTCGTCATCGATAAGAAGCTTAGTCATTTCCTTAATATGGGTGGATTCAATAGATCGATCTTCGGGAGGAAGTTGATATACCTCTTGGTTCAGACGACCCGTGGCACGAATGGTTCCCCCTACTCCAATCATTGTAGGAACATGTTTCCCTCTTAATTTAGGATAATCCTTCAGTGCCGTTTCCACTAAACTCTTTACACGTTTGTGTTCCGCTTTTGTCATCAATATGCGATTCTTTCCTAAAAGGGGTTCTTTTGGGATTAGATTTAGGGACCCTAAAGGCAAACTGATCGCTTCAATAATCTCTTCTCCATTGCTAAGAGTGATTTCCGCGCTGCCGCCACCGATATCGACCACCAAAGCGCTTGCCGATGCGTGTTCCATGCGGGTACCAAGAAAAGAAAAGCGTGCTTCTTCCTCCCCACTGAGAATGTCAATCGGGAGTCCAATTGCTTGTTCAATACGTGATTGTGCTTCCGTACGGTTGTCAATATTGCGCAAGGAAGCAGTGGCAAGAACATGCGGCTGTTCTAAATTCAAATTGTTTAAAGTATCTTGAAACATGCGCAGCACACCAATGGCACGTTGTATGCCGATTTCGGCTAAAATACCGCCTTGTATGTAGCCGGCCAAACCCAAGTTGACCTTTCGGCTAAATAAGACTTGTAAACTCTGGCCATCGCATCGATAAACCGATAGACGAACGGTGTTTGATCCTAAGTCGATGATGGAATAATTCATGGTGCGCTCCTTATATGGTTGCTTTTCCTTATTATACGACTTTTACATTGCTTTATCAATGAAAAGCAATGCAAGGATGAAAAATAGAGGTAAAATCTTGTTGAATTCTAAGGAAAGGCTAGCAAATATAAACAAAGGGACAGCTCAGAAAGAGCTGTCCCATGCTGCAAAAGGGTTATGCTTTGGCTATCTGCTGTCCGAATTCAAAGGCCTTTTGCAGTTGAACTGCATCGGGGTTCCAGGAGTTGCGGAAGGGTTCGCCTATGATTTCGAAACCGCCTTTGGCTAACTCTTCGTTAATTTTCTTGGGTGCTTCTCCACTCCAACCATAGCAACCGAATCCAGCCGCTTTTTTGTTTTTGAACTTCAGTTCTTGAACAAAGTGGATAAACCCTGCTAAGGAATGTAGCATATGTCCACCAACGGTGGGAGAGCCCATAGCAACACTCTTGGATTTAAATACTTCCACAATGAGGTCATTGTCATCTACTCGAGCTAAGTTGAAGGTTTTCACCACAACATTGGGGTCGGCTGCCTGGATTCCCTCGCTGATTTTTTCGGCTAGGGCTTTGGTGCCGTTCCACATGGTGTCATAGATTACTGTGATTTGATTTTCTTGGTAATCATTTGCCCACTTGCTGTAGGCTTCCACAATTTGCATGGGATTGTCACGCCAAATAATACCATGGCTGGTGGCTATAATGTCGATGGGAAGATTTAAAGCAATGATTTCTGCTAATTTCTTGCGAAGAATCGGTGCAAATGGAGTAATGATATTGGCGTAATATTTCATGGCTTCATACCAGAGCTCGCAAGGATCTACCAAATCGTTGAACAAACGTTCACTAGCGTAATGTTGTCCAAAAGCATCATTGCTAAATAATATGTTGTCGCCGGTCATATAAGTGGCCATGGAATCGGGCCAATGCAACATGGTCATTTCCACAAAAACTAAGGATTTACCATTGCCGATGTCGATGCTATCACCTGTTTTCACGACGCGGAAATTCCAATCTTGGTGATATTGACCCTTTAAGGACTTTGCACCGTTGGCGGTACAGTAAATGGGTACATTTGGAATTCGTTTCATCAAAGCCGGTAAAGCACCGCTATGATCGACTTCTCCATGGTTGGCAACAATGTAATCAATTTTGTTGAGATCAATTTCGGAAGCAAGGTTCTCCACAAACTCCTCAGCAAAGGGGAGCCAAACGGTGTCGATGAGTACGGTTTTTTCTTCTTGAATTAAATAAGAGTTGTAGCTGGAACCTCTATGGGTGGAAAGCTCTTCCCCGTGGAATTTGCGTAGTTCCCAGTCGACTTTTCCTACCCAGGAGACATTGTTCTTAATCCATTTCTTCATGGTTGCTTTCCCTCGTTTCATATGAATTAAGCCCTTAGGCATCTTCATGTTAACACGATTGACACTCTTCGTCAACGATTCAAATCACAAAAAGATCGGAAGAGCGTCGTGTAGGGAAAGAGTGTAGATCTCGGTGGTCG